>JALSVQ010000060.1 GCA_027073495.1 Flavobacteriaceae bacterium
ATAAAACCGCAGTACTATTAGATACTAAAAAACTTTATGACAACCAAGTTGGTACTTGGACACGTGATCTATTAAACGAAAAAGGATTTAAAGCTTCTCCAAAAGCTATCGCGCTTATTGTAGAATTTTTAGGAACTGATTTGAGCAAAATTAATAACGAAATTGGGAAGTTAGAAGTGCTTTTAGACAAAGGTAGCGAAATCACAGCGCAACATATTGAAGAGCATATCGGTATTAGTAAAGATTATAATGTTTTTGAGCTACGTAAAGCACTTGGCGCTAAAGATGTACTGAAAGCAAACCGTATAATAAGTTATTTTGCTAGTAATCCAAAAGCAAATCCTTTGGTTTTGGTTATTGGACAGCTCAATAATTTCTTTATTCAACTTATTCGTTTTCATACCTTAACCGATAAATCTAAAATGGGCGCAGCAAGTGCTTTGAAAATTTCACCTTATTTTGTAGGAGAATATCAAAGCGCTGCTCGGAACTATCCGCTAAAAAAATTATCGCGAATTATTAGTTATCTCAGACAAGCTGATGCACAAAGTAAAGGGGTAGCAGTGAACCAACTGAGTGATAATGACATCTTGAAAGAATTGATTTTTAAAATTTTACATTAGATTATCATTTTGAACCTTTAAAAAAATCTCTTAACAATAACTTATATATCGGTATAATTTTTTTTATTTTTACTTATACTATGGTACGATAATTTTCGTATTCATCACTTATCATTACACACGTATCTATGTGGTGAATGCTTGAAGTGCAAGTTCATAACTTTGCAATCCAAAACCCGTAATAACACCTTTAGCATTTGAAGCTATATAGGAATGCTGTCTAAAATCTTCACGCGCATTGACATTAGAAATATGTACTTCTATGGTCGGTGTACTAATGGCTTTGATAGCATCGCCAATGCCTACAGAAGTGTGTGTGTAAGCAGCAGCATTGAGTATGATACCATCAAAAGAAAAGCCAACTTCTTGTATTTTATCAATGATTTCTCCTTCAATATTCGATTGAAAATGAAACAATTCAATATTATTATATTTGTCTTCTAACGTTTTATGAAATTCTAAATACGTTGTATCTCCGTATATTTCAGGTTCTCTTTTTCCTAATAAATTAATATTTGGACCATTGATGATGATTATTTTCATATAAATAATTGGTATAATTATTGATGATTTAATGCAAGTTAGTTATATTTGACAAATTAAAAAAATTTAAATTCAATTCTTATGAAAAAAATAGTTTTACTACTTGCTGTATTGATGTTAACATCTACAGCTTTTGGGCAACGACATAAAAAGAAAAAATATTCAATATCTCATGCTTTTGGAGGTTCGTATATTGTTTATTCAGAGCCAGACAATACAGCAGGAGGTATACAAGATATTGCTACAACATTGAACTACACACCTCGTTTTAATTTTTACCGTGTTCCTAAAAAAGATATTGTAGCTTCTATTGGGTCGGATGTAGAATTGGGGTTTAACTTTTCTAGTTATGGAGGCCAAAATTATACTAATTTTACCTACCAAATACCAATTATAGCGAGTCTTAACTTTGGTCACGCCTCACATCCTGATTCTCGTAGTGGTTTTGGAGGTTTTGTAGGTGCGGGTTACAATTTTCATAGCAAAACATTTCAAGTATCTGCTACACAGCGTAAAAATTTAATGCTAAAAGGTATAGTACTACAAGGAGGCTTGCGCTTTATGATGCAAGGACGTTCGACTACACTTAAGTTTTCGTACACTAAGAGTTCATATGATTTGACTAAATTAGGACCTAGTTATATAGGAAATTATAATTTAAATATAATTTCTTTAGGGCTTTCAACTAATATCGGCGAGTTTTAATTCTTTAAATATTTACATAATAGTCTAAATAGTTGCTAAAATTATTTCACCCATTATTATATTACTTTTGCTAAATCATAAATAATTAGTATAAAAATGTAACTTTTGTACCTTTACATTAATCTAAAATATGAGATTTTTAGTAGAGTAAATAGTGGACTCCCTTAACAAACGATAAATAAAAGGTATGAGTAATCTGCTTTTATCTTGTCAAAATGAAAATGAAAGAAATACTATTACGTTATGAATTGAACTTCAAAAAAAAATAATTCTCAATACACATTTGAATGGTATTTTTTTGAACAATTACAAAACAAACTAGTTTTTAAACAACAACTTTAATAATACATCTGAATTATAGTACAAAACAACTACTACAAGCAAAAGTATCACATAGAAACCAATTTTAGACGATTTAGGCTTCCTTTTTTTCTTGTAAGAGTATATCATCTGTTTGTGTTATTGATTTGGTTTTAAGCTCTGGCAAGGTCAAGGCATCGTAGTTTAGTTTCCAACCAAATGTAGCAACCAGATTATCAATTACCATAAGTGTTTCTGTAGCTTGCTCCAATGCAAGATTGTACAAACCACTCTCTGGCAGTTTATTAATAATAAAGGCTTTGGTATCTTTACTTATTTTAGAGAGATCTTCGGCATTAAACTTATTCAAAACACCTTCTTTGATATCAAAATAATTCAAATCTTGCTCCATACTCAAAACCTTAGGTTCTGGCATAGCAGCTATTATCAATTCTTTTTTTTGCGAATTGGCTTGAATTTTCAAAAAAGACAAGTCATAACCTATCAATACTTTGGCATTGACTTGCACAATCACTTTTTTGTCACTTGAGATTAGATTAAAAAGGTATTTTTTTTGATCACGTTGCTGATAGATTTCTGAGAACTCCCCTTCTACTGTCACCAACTTAAATACGGAACGGATTTTATTAAGCAACACTACAGATTGTTCTTCTACAATATGTATTTTATCCTTTCTTTTTTTAAAATAAAAAACAATTAGACCTATTAAAGTTCCAAATAATATTCCTAAAATAAAATCCATTCTGTATTTTAAATACTATAAATCCATTTTTCCAGTAGCACAGCTCACAAAAGATTTTGCTTTCTGCCCCAAACTACTCGTTCCCTCTTTTGGATAACCCATTTTTGCAAGGGCTGCTTCTACTGTTTCAGGTGTTTTTTCATCTGTATATTCATAAGTAACAGTCGATGTGTCTTTATCAACACTTACATTACTTATTCCTTCCAAAACCGAAAGTTTTTTAGTGATTGTATTAGCACAACCACCACATTTTAAATTATCTACTACTATTGAAGTTTTCATATTTCTTTTTTTTAGTTAAATTATACTGCAAAGGTAATCTAATTTCCTTTATATTACAATTATCAAAAATAAAGCCACTAATTAATCACTGCATTAATTTTTCCCCAAAGGATATTATCAAAACCCGAGTTAGCAAGGTTACTTTCTCCAGTATCATCTCCCATACGTATGATAACTAATTCTTGAGAAGGCACCACATATATTTTTTGATCAGCATAACCCAAAGCACAGTACATATCTGCAGGCGCATTCGGCACTAAATAACCAGAAAAAATTGTTTGCTCTCCAGTTGTCATAGATAAGTTTTTCCCATTTAACCACCAAAGGTAACCATAAGATTCATTTATATTTTGCGAAGTATTGGTCATCTCGCTAAAATAGTTTGTATCCGTAATTATGGTATTTCCATCCCAAACGCCTTCATTAAGAATAAACAAACCAAAGCGAGCCATACTACGAGCCGTACTTCTATACAGATGGTAATCTCCAAACACAAACCAGTCACCATCCATTCCTATTGGATTTCGTATTTTATCTGCAAAATAATCTTCAAAAGATTGTCCTGTAGCATTAGTAACTGCATTTTGCAAAATAGTATAAGCGCCTTGATGGTATGCCCAACGTGTATTTGGGTCTGCCTTATAGACAAAACAACTCGGGTCATAACAGCCCCAATCTATGGTTTCATCTAAACCGCTACTCATACTCAACTGATGTTTTATAGTGATAGCATCTTCTTGCGTTGCACTCAAAGCTGTCCAACCTGTCCCTAAATAATCAGATGATTTATTGTGTATATCCATCAATCCTTCTTGCTGTGCTATTCCTATAGTTGTAGCTGTTAACGTTTTTGCAGCCGAAAACCAAAGCCAATTATCATTAGCCGTTTGTCCATTAAAATATTTTTCATAGACAATACGTCCTTTTTTAAGAATTATAAAACTTTTCGTTCCTTTATCTTCCAAATAGTTAAACAAATCTTGCTCACCAGCTATATTCCACTGCAAGGATAATGGCGATACGGTTTCCCAAGTACTTCCTGTCAATGGTGGAAAATACATCGTCTCTGGAGTAGGAGGAATTATAGGCTCTTCTACCTCTCCAGATTGACAAGCAGTTACTACCGCCAAAACTAATATACTCCATTTTATAAAATTTTTCATACTATTTATTTTTATTATTTGGGCATTCCCTTTCAGGTCAGGCTATCCGCTATATCTCCGATACTCGGAGGATGCCGCTACTATCCTTAACGCAACTTGCTAAGCTATTCAAATGACTTTTCCTTAAACACATCATTACCAGTATTCTAATTTAATAATTATCGTTTCAAGGAGAAATGCCTTCTATACGCACGTCCATCACGTAGTTTTAACAAAAACCAGTAATCTGTTGATGGTTCTTCATGACCATTATACATACCATTCCAACCTGCATCAGTTTCCGTAAACGTATTGATTAATTTTCCTTGTCTATCATAAATATATAGTTTCGAATCTGGAAAATATTGTAAAGCCGTTACACGCCATATATCGTGGTCGCCATCACCATTCGGTGTAAAAAATGGCATATAACCCAAAACAACAACCTCATAAGGTACTGTTTCACCACAACCATTTTTATCGCGAACAACCACATGATGCACACCTGGTGTTACGCCTTCAAAGACATTACTATCTTGATATGGTCCATTGTCCAAAGCATATTCAAAGTGATCAATATCAACTATAGTATTAGTTATTGCTCCTGCAACAAATACTTTAATCGTATTATTATCAGTGAATTCGGTATAAATAACATCTGTTATCACAGGGTTTTCAGAATCTTCAATAACAAAATCAGCACGATCGGTACAGCCATCAGCATTATTAACTACAAGTGCATAGTTGCCACCTGCAGTAAAATCGTACGATTGATTAGTACCTAAAACCACATCTGAACTATCAAGCCATTGGTAGCTAGTAAAAGGAGGTGATGTTACTGTAACAAAACCTTGGTTTAAACATAAGGGGTAACTTGGATCCATAGTCAAAACAGGTGAGTCATAGGTATGAATAGTAAATGAAAGAGATGTATTTGCACAAGTTGATAATCCTGCGTTTTCTATACGTACAAAAACACTTATCTCATCTCCAGTCAATAAATTATAAGGTATAGCCATAGGGTTTGCTCCTGCATCAGCATCTGGTTGTGTCAAGTGAAATGTCACATTGTATGCATTATCAGGATCTGTAGCTTGTGTACCTAATAAATCTGGTATTAGTGCATTCAAATCAAAATCTGCTGAGCCTGCATTTATCATATCATCATTATCACATAAAGTTTGATTAGCAACAGCATTAGCTATATAAGGTGTAGCAAATACTTCTACAGTAAATCCTGCATTTGGAGTGCTCATACATCCTGTATTAGTATTAATAACCTGGGGATAGATTGTATCTGGCTGATATGCCAAACTATTTTGATACGTTGCAGGATTTGCTATCTGCATAGTATAAGCTGCATCACTATAATAAAGTACATCAAAAATTGCTGAGTCTTGACCATTTAAAATCGTTGTTTCATCTTGTGTTAAATCAAAAATCAAGAAACCATCATTATCATCATCACAATCTTGTTGATTACCTGGTATTACACTATCAGGAGTACCATTAATAGTAATTGTAAAATTCTCAGGGTTTCCTGAACAACCGTTTGCTACAGGAGTAACCGTTAAATGAGCAACAATTGGTGTTGTTGTAGTATTCACTACTGTGTAACTTGCTATATCTCCTGTTCCTGAAGCGCTCAAGCCTATAGCTGTATTGTCATTGGTCCATTCATAACTTACACCAGCTACAGCATTACCTGTAAAATTAATTACTGGTAGATTATCTCCATTACATAAAGGTGGAATATTCACTGCATCTACAGTTGGCATTGGGTTTACTGTTATAGTAAAAGTTTCTGTAGCACCTGTACATCCTGCATTAGGTGTAACTTCTATTGTTGCTGTTAATACAGTTGTACCAATATTTACCGTATTAAAACTTGTTATATCGCCTGACCCTGCCATTGCTCCCATACCGATGTCATCACCTGTATTTACCCAATTGTATGTTGTGCCTGCTACTCCATTGCCTGTAAAGACTATTGCTGCTGTGGCATCACCTGTACAATATGGTGCAGGACTTGCGATAGCATCTACTGTTGGGGTTGGGTTTACGGTTATGGTGAAATTCTCAGGTGTTCCAGAACATCCATTGGCTACTGGTGTAACCATAATATTGGCTACTAACTGTCCGTTTGTTGTATTGGTTGTCGTAAAACTCGGTATATTGCCTGTTCCTGTTGCTGCTAAACCAATGGCTGTATTGTCATTTGTCCATTCATAGCTTACGCCTGCTACGGCATTACCTGTAAAATTAATCGCTGCTGTATTATCACTCGTACAAAGCGTTTGTGAAGTGACAGCATCAACTGTTGGATTTGGATTTACCGTTATAGTAAAGCTTTCTGTAGCTCCTGTACAACTAGCTGTTGAAGGTGTTACTTCTATAGTAGCAGTTAATACTGTTGTACCAGTATTTACCGTATTAAAACTTGCTATATCGCCTGACCCTGCCATTGCTCCCATACCAATATCATCGCCTGTGTTAACCCAATTGTAGGTTGTACCAGCTACACCATTACCAGTAAAGACTATGGCTGCTGTGGCATCACCTGTACAATATGGTGCAGGGTTTGCGATAGCATCTACTGCTGGAGTCGGATTTACTGTTATGGTAAAACTCTCTGGTGTTCCTTGACAAGTAAGACCGTTAACTGTTATTTCTGGTGTCACGGTAATTGCAGCTATAACAGCTGCATTACTTGTATTTGTAGCAGTAAAACTTGGCAAATCTCCTGTTCCTGAAGCTGCCAAACCAATAGCTGGAGTATCATTAGTCCAATTAAAGACTACACCAGCATCTGGAGAAGTAAAGACTAAAACACCTGTAGTATCGCCATTACAAAATACAGCAGGATTAATAGCAGTTACGGTAGTATTCGGAATAACATGAAGCACAAAAGTAGTATCTGCAGTAGTAGAACACAAATTATCTACAACTTGAGCATAAATAGTTGTTGCATCAGGAGCTGTATAAGGCATTACTGTGATTTCTGTAGTATGTGCTGCATCACTATAGTAATGCACGGTATAATCTGCTGCTGATTGAGCACCTAAAATAGCAGCATCTTGTGTCCTTAAATCAAAATCTCCTTGACCTGCTGCATTGATACAACTTGTCATATCGCTAGGTTGATTGGCAGTAGGATTTCCTACATTAACAATCAAATCAAATGTGTCGGTAACAAAGCAATCTATTAAAGGATCATATAATCTGATGTAAATGGTTTGAGGATTTGAAGTATTGGTATAAGGACTTAGCAATGAATTTGTTCCTGCATCTGCATCTGCTTGACTCGCATGGTATGTTACTGTAAGCCCTGCTTGAGCACCAACTATAGTACTATCGTTACTTGCTAAATCAAAAGCCATAAAACCATCTGTATCTGTATCACATTGTGGCATATTACCCGGGTTAGTTAACGTTGGCGGTATGGTATCAATTGTAACAGCAACATCATCAGTAACTGATACAACTGTATTATCACAATTAGTATATTTTACTGTTGCAGTATATACTTCATCTGCAGTTGGAGACACCGTTATAGCAGCAGTATTTCCTACAACAGTCCCTGAGCTATCCGTCCATTCTATAGTCCAATTGGGCGCTCCATTAGGGGTAAAACGCCAAGCCTCATTTGTAGCTGTCCATACTCCTGTATTTCTCCCAGGAGGAGTATATGCCACAGAAGCGTCTTGATTTTGAATACCTAGAACTGCTAGCCCATCATTCCACGATGTACAAGCTGGTTTCTCTTTAATATAAACTTCTATCACGTTTGTAGCTTCATAGAGTACCATTTCAAAAGTACTATGCGAAGAAGCGCAACTAGAACCATAATGAGCAACGTCATTATACGTTGCTACAAAAGTACGAAATGGTGCAGTCCCTTGACTAGTATAAGCAATTTTTCTTTCAGGATTAGAGTTATTAACTGAAATATCAATATCATGCATAACTCCAAAAATAGAATTGGCATCTAAAGCAGAAGTAGTTGTAGGTAGTAAATCTGAAGTATTTAGAGAATAACCACTACCACTACCTGCTTCAGCTAAATCAAAACACAACTGTCCATTAGACCCAGCAATTAACTGATTATGCACATCTCCAAAAAAACAAAAATTAAAACCAACCTCAATAATTCCAGACCATACATCATCGGTAGTAACAGCATTTGTGGTGGTGGTTTCATAATAAGGTACTGGTAAATTTGCTTCATCAGCAGGATAGGTAATAGCATCTACGCTATATGATGTAGTATCTCCCGTTTCTAAAAATGAAGCGGTTAAAGTTACACTAGACCCTGTTGAACAATCTATGGTTTGGTCGGTACCAGCATCAACACCAGGAAAACCTGGGTTTTGAGCTTGAATAGCAACTATAATAAATAAGGATAAAATTGTCAATAAACGTTTCATGCTATAAAATTTAGATTCTATTATAGCGCACAAGATAGCAAAATATTGTTGTTTTTAATAAAAATAGTATTAAAATATTAAGGAAATATCAAATAGAGGCATTATTTTTATAAAATAACACCTCTTTTAATGAATATTTTTTAGCTTATTACATCAAGCCTCTTTTATGTTCTTCTTGCCAAGTTTTTAATTCGCCCCATTTACCATCAGCTGCCATTTTTGCTTGAATTGGCCAACTCTCTGGATTATGCACACGATATCTTGGACCTGCTTTATCGAGTATGTTTTGTATTCTTGACACTTCTACTTTTGACAGTGATAACCAGGTATAAATACCATCATCAAAAAGAAGTTGTTCTATTTTAGGACCTATCCCTTCTACTTTTTTGAGATTATCTCTATCTGCTGGTGCTACAAAAGCTGCTTCTCCTCCTTTTGAAGCTGCTGAATCTACTAATTCCGCACTTGCTGTTGCTACAGAATTTGAATGTGTTACTTTAGCTGCATTACAAGCATATAGTTGAGATTGAAGATCGCGTTTACTAGTATTACAAACAGTTAGTTGTTTATTTAATTCATCATATTTCAGTTTCCAGTCTGCACTATCAGCAGTATTATTTGATGAAGTAACTTCTTCTGATTTTCCAGAACAATCTCCAATAATACAGCGTAATAACCATCCCAAAAGTGTTCCTAAAAGAAAAGCAGCAATTAACCACCAAAACCACGATCCTAAGCTATCGCAGTCATAATTGTTTTGTATAAGTAATAACATAATTTTTTATTTATTTAATATATAATATTTATTTTAATTCTATTTCGACACGTCTATTTTTAGCGCGCCCCTCTTTTGTTGCATTGCTCGCAATAGGATTTTCTATTCCTTTTGAGCTTGCTTGCACTTTATTATCTGCAACATCATATTTTACCAATAGCTTTTTCACACTATTAGCTCTACGTTGCCCTAATGCTAAATTTTTAGTAGCATCACCAGTATTATCAGTATATCCTGTTATAAAAACAGCTTTATTATTTGCTATTGCTTTTTCTGCTAAAGACTTTATATAGCCCAAAATGTTTTTATTTTTTATCTCTTTAGCAGACCCGTGAGGAAAATAAATTAAAGCTTTTCCTGTTTCATCTTCTTTGACATTATCATTAGAAACAACCCACGAAAATATGGTTTCTTCAAACGTCCTTGTCCTCACGCCTTCTTTAGCTGGAATAACATGTGCAGCTACGACTACTTTTGAAGTATCTAAATCTTGTGCAAATAGTTCTAAAATTTTATGAGCTCGTGCAAGTCCCATGTTTTTGAATGAACTAACATTTTTTTCATCTGAAAAATAGCCACCTACAATTCGTAAGACTTTTCCGTCTTGTTTTTGAGCGATTATTTCCTGTTTCTTTGCTGCCCATAAGTCATTTGTTATTGGAACTGCTTGTTCCCATTTATGAACCAAAGGTGCACTTTTTTTAACGTCTTCTACTACTTTTGGTTGTTCTTTATTAAGAACTTTTTGATTTGCAACATACGTTTCACAACACGACTGATGCTTAGTATTTGCAAACCACAGGAGCAGTAGAAAAGCGAGAATTGTTAATACCGCCAGTAATTTTTTCATCTTTTTTGGTTTAAGTTAATTAATTGGTTTTTTGACGGTTAAAGGTAATAATTTATTTTGACAAATAAAAAAGTTCAAAGAAAATGTGTCGAAATAAGCAATTAACAAAGTGATTAATAAATTTTAAAAATTTCATATATAACTAATTATAAGTCATTTACAAAAAATATTGGTTAAATAATATCAGATAAATTTTTCAAAATTATTTTATTAATTATCAAAAAATAAAGATTTTTAAAGCAAAAATTAATGAATAACACTTTGATTTATTGAAAGATGGAGTACATTTATCAAATATTGAAGAAAACTATTACTTAGGTTTTTCATATTCATAAATCGCGTATTAAATGTTTGACAACTCCCAGACATAAAATTGTATCTTCTGGATTGATTGTTATATTTTGAAAAGCTTTGTTATCTGCTATTAAAACACCATATTTTTTATCATATCTTTTTACTGTAAAATCGGTATTATTCACTGAAATAATACCAATAGCATTATGCATTATTTCTTTATCCGATTTGACGATAAGAATATCTCCAATATGAAGTGTTGGATACATTGAATCTCCTTTGACTCGTACTAAGAAAGTAGCATCAGGATTGTCTAAATATTTTTGGTCTAATGATAATTTTTGTTCTCTAAAATCATCAGCAGGACTTGGGAAACCCGCTTGCACTCCAGATTGATAATAATTGACATACAACACCTTATCACGAATACAAAATGGGGCAAGCTCTAATTCTGAGTTTAGTTTTATTCCTTTTTTCATTAGTACACTTCTAGTAGTTCATTCCAGTTACTCGTATAACGAGGCGATAATTTCTCTTGACGCATGAGCCAAGTTCTTCCTATGTTTTGGCTTGCCAATTTAACTTTGGTCACTCCTAAATTAGAATTAATATGATCCATTACTTGCATTATTTTTTGATGATTTACAGCCTCATCTTCAAACAAATCATATTGTTTGTGCGCCTCTGGAGTTAAGCCCATAACAATAACACCTGCTTTTTTATAACGGTAACCCTTTTTGTAAATTGCTTTCAATGCTTTTGTAGCATATTTAACCAATGTAATGCTTGAATTGGTTGCGTAAGGTAATTTTATATTGATAGTCTTATAATATTGTTGCTCTTTTTTTCTAAAACCATTGGTATGAATAAACAATTGTATCATATTCGCATGGCTCTTTTGCTTTCTTAGCTTAGTGGCGCAATTAGCAGCAAATGTAGCTATACGCTCACGTAAATCATCATAAGAAACAATATCATTTTTAAAGCTTCTTGTGGTAGCAATTGCTTTTTTTGTGTGTACTTTTTCTAAAGGAATGCAAGATAAACCCAACAATTCTTTTTGGATGCGTAAACCGACTATTCCAAACTGTTTTTGAACATATTGATGTGGTAATTGTGTATAATCATAAGCTGTTTTGACCTGTATATTTAATAATTTTTGACTTGTCTTTTTACCAACACCCCAAACATCTGCTATTTTAAGCCATCGTAATGCTTTGATGCGTTTTTTCTCATTATCAATACGATAAACGCCTTGAGTTTCTTTAGAAAATTTCTTTGCAATACGATTAGCTACTTTTGCCAAAGTCTTGGTTGGTGCAAAACCAACACTCACAGGAATGCCAATATATTGTTGAATTTTACTTTTCATAGCAAATCCATAATTCTGCATATCATAATGATCAAAACCTTTAAAATGTAGAAAAGCTTCGTCAATAGAATACACTTCTATACTTGGTGTGAATGTAGCTAGAACATTCATTACACGAGCACTCAAATCTCCATATAAAGCATAGTTTGAAGAACGTACAATAACATGATGCTTCTCAAAAACAGCTTTATACTTAAAGGCTACAGCTCCCATTGGTACGAAAACCTTAGCTTCATTACTACGTGCAATCACACAACCATCATTATTGGACAAAACCACAATAGGCTTATTGTTTAAGGATGGTTTAAACACGCGCTCACAAGAGGCATAAAAATTATTACAATCTACTAAAGCATTACATAATGCAAAATTGCAATTATTTATTGTACTATAATACTTCTCTTAAAAAGAGTTTTTAACAAAATAAAGCGCAAAGACAATTTTTCTTTACGCTTTATAGAATAATTAATTTTATATTTAACCCTTTAAAACTTAAAGCTAAGCTGTGCTGTAATGTTTCTTCCTATTTCTAAAACATGGATGTATTTTTTATACTCATATATTTTCTAAAATACTACTTCTTTATAATTTATTTTTGGATTTCTAGTATCCATATTAACCCATGCAATGATATACGAATTGGCAGTGTTTTTTGCTATAACTGCATGATTATTATTACTCAAAGGTTTGCTAATTTCTTTTTGTTGCCCTTTTGTATCATCCAAAATTATTTTGGTATAGCCTTTACCAGCTGTTTCATAATACATATCATAGACAACATATAGTTTGTTTTTATTACTTATCATTTGAGGATGTCTTCCTTCCTTACTTAATAATTTTCTTTTTTGAAAAGCATTGTTTTTTTTGGAAGCATAGTATATTCCGCGATTGTGATCTGCTGCAGTAAACCAAACAGCACGCAGCCCTTCGGGTGTTTTTGCTAACGAAGGTCCCGTATGAGGGCAGCCATTGATATGCCAATTGTCATTACTTATGGCAATAGGTTCTTCAAATGTTTTCCCATTATCTTTTGATATACTATAGTACATATCGCGTATTTCTACAGTTCCGTTATTATCAAAATCAAATTCGCCTTTTTCTATTATATTTCTATAAGCAACGTGAATATTTTTAGCATTATCTACATATAATTCTGTTCTACAGCATTCGCAGGTTGAGCCTATTATAGCTTTTTCATTTGCAAATGTGTTATTTACTGTTGTTTTTGCAAAGAAAATGTTTTTACCTCTTTCCTCATGTTTCAATGGTGTTCTACTATCTAACCATATTAAACCCAATGTGCCATCAGGAAGCAATGCCAAATCAAAAAATGCTTGACTTGTAGAACTTGTAGCTGCCACAAGTTTTTTCTCTAGACTCCAGTGTTTCCCTAAATCACTAGATGTAGTATAATAGATATGTCCACCAAATCTACTTTTTGAGTTTATAGTTTTTCGTCTGTAAACTGCGTATAATACTCCTGAACGTGTCATTCCTATTTTTGCCATACTTTCTGAATGTACTTGCAATCCTTTAGCTGGTGGAACGGTTTGAATAGTATCAAATTTATTACCCTTATAAAATGCAAATTTCAGTTGATTCTCTGTAGCATCTTTATACCATTCTGTCCAACTAATTAATGTTGTAGTATCTTTATTGAATAAAAATACGGCTTCAGAATTAACAGAATTACTAGTTAATTGCATTATTTTGTTTGTAAGTTTTTTTTTTGTTTTAACTTCTTTATTACAAGAAACAAAAAACAGTAACACTATGAAGGTTTTTATTATTTTTGTCATTTTCATTTGTTTTAATAACCGGCTGCTTAAATAAACAGCCGGAAATATTAACTAACAATCAATTTATTTTCCAAATTTATAATTCACTCCAAATAAGAATGTTTGTGGCATTCCTGGTGTATAAGAGGTTCTACCCCAAGCGGTATTTACACGTGTGCTATAAAGCTTGTCGGTAAGATTCATTATATTTAAAAACACACCAATTTTCTTTTTGTTATAGCCAGTTCTTAGATTAAAAGTATCATAGCCTTTATAAGTACTTAAATTTTTGATATCAGTATAATAGCTACTTACATGCTGCCATTCTAAACCAATTCTAAATCCTTTTAAAAAGTTTGGTTTGTAGTCAATATTTGCATTTGTAACCCATTTTGGAGCACCTTGCATATCATTTCCACTATAATCTTTAATAGCAACACCATCTATTATTTTTGTCACAAAATCAATATAATAATGATGTGAATATGCTCCTGCATAACGGAATATCAATTCTTTTGAGGCTTTGTATTTAAGTCCAAACTCCACTCCTTTGTGTCCTGTTTCTCCAACATTTTTATTTTCTCTAGTTGTTATCCCTCCTACTTTGGTCGTTACAGACACTACTTCATCTTTTCCATACATTGCGTATAGTGCTATATCAGCATACAGTTTGTGTTTTATTAAACTCATCCAACCGCCAAGTTCATAGCTATTAAATGTAGTTGGGTTTAGTAACGGCACATCTGTTTTTTTGAACAAATCACTAATTGAAGGTGGAATAAAACCTACACTATAATTTGAGTATAAACCAATATTTCGTGAAACATTGTAAGCTAGTCCAATTCTTGGTGTAAAAGATTTAAAATTTTCTTTAGCATCAGCCGAACTATAAGCACTTGCACTATCTAGATGATTATCAAAGTTATAACTATACATATCAAATCTAAGTGCTGCATTAAGTTTTAATTTATTGCTTAACATCATATCTCCTGCTGCAAAAAGCCCTGTATTTACAATAGCTACATCATAATCAGATTTATAGATTCCTGTATGCGTAAAATTTGAAAACATACCGTCTAAATCTCTATAGACATCTAATTTTTCTGCATAGTATGATTTTGGGCTAAAATCAATATTTGCACCATAACTTATCTTGCCTTTTATAGCATCTAATTTTGTGTTTTGCTGAAAATATATTGCATAACTATTAAAACTATTATCATTGAGTTCTCCAGTAGTTGTAGTTCCAAATGCTGTATCTCCTGCTATTCTATAACTTGGGTTTTGCTTCATTGAGTTATCTCTAAAAATAAGGCTCAAAGTTGCATCGCTACGATCATTCCATTTTTTGTTAAAACTAGAGTTAAAACGGAGCGCTTTAGCATCTCTAAAAGTAAATGTATGATAGGATGTATAATCTCTATTTTCAAATTTTGTTTCATCTAAACTACCACTCATTTCACTGAAATAATCAATGTATGATAATGTATTTGTCCAGTGCAAGCTGTCACTAAAATCATATGTGAGTTTTGTTGTAATAGCTGTTTTATTATAATCACCATAATCACGAATACCATCTTTTATTTGGGCATAATATCCTCCAACATAAACACCTAATTTACCAATAGTATTGGCTACTTTTCCATCCATTCTAAAATACCCATCTTGGTGTCCTTTTACACCAATTTTTCCTGTTAATTTTTCAGTTGGATTTTGTGTGATAAAATTAATAGCCCCTCCAATTGCTTCACTGCCATATAATGAAGAATAGGGTCCACGTATTACTTCTATATTTTCTGTAGCTTCCATATTCATTTCTAATAATGAATTATGATTGAAAACGCCTGTTGGACGAATGGGAATTCCATCTTCTAAATACAGAAATAAACTTTTGGTTGATATCGGTTGTCTAATAGCCATCATATGCTGTTCATTACCCAAATCTATCATATGTACACCTGGTTTTTGATTCAATACCTGATCTACAGAAGTGGGTTGCACCTCTTCAATGGTTGCTCGATTAATACTACTAATAGCAACTGGAAGTTCTTTTCTTTTTTGAACAGTTCTTGAAGCAGTTACTACCACCAAATCCAACTCATTAATTTCTGGATTTAATACAATAGTCATATTGCTATTAGCTGCCATTGTTAGTGTTTCAAATCCTAAATAATTAAACGAAATCAATTCTCCTTGTCCAATATCTTTTAGTAAAAATGTACCATCTGAATTTGATACTGTTCCTTTATTTGACTTTTTTGCTTTTATTTCTACTTGAGATAATGCAACACCTTGATTATCTGTTATTTTTCCTTGTGCGCTAAATGATTGTGCCCACGAATATGCTGTTGTAATGCTCAGTAGCAATACTATTAATACTTTTTTCATTTTTTATATTTTTACACACGACTTCTTTAAATACTATAAAACATAATACTTAATACAAGAAATCGCTATTTTTTTAATTGTTAAAACTTATAACTAAGCTGTGTTGTAATGTTTCTTCCCATTTCTAAAACACGCCCACTATTGGTGTTGGTGTTTTTGTAGCTAAAGTTCATATGGTCTGCATAAGCACGATCGGTAAGATTAAGTACGGACATTCCAAAATTAATCTTATCATTAATCTTATAGCCTGCTTTAACATTGAATACACCATAACCTGGCGTGCGCATTTCACCTGATTGTGGCGCAAAACGCTCTTGGTCTGTTACAAATTTAGCTTCTAGCATTGCCCAAATTTTGGTCTTGGTATATTTAACATTAACATGGCTTCTAAGTGGTGCAATGTGTACCAAAGGCTCATCCCAATCATTGTTTTGTGCATAGACATAAGACACATCGGTATGAGCTGTCCAATTGGGTGTAAAATGGTAATCAAAATAAAACTCTCCTCCGTATTGGCTAGCACTCGAGATATTTACAAAACGTTTTACAAACGGCATCATAGACATTCCTGTACTTGCTGTACTTGGGTCTATCTTTCCTATTATCATATCTTTGATACTTGAATAGAAAACATTGGTACCAAGTGTTGCTTTTTTAAGATGTTTATTGATAGAGAACTCTATTTGATTGTTGCGTTCTGGTTTCAAATATGGATTTCCTATGAGTTCGTATGGGTCGTTTCCTAATGTAAATCTATTAATAAAGCGTTCGGTCATCGTAGCTGTTTTTACACCAGAGCCAAAGGAAAATTGATATTCGCCATTATCAAATCGTTTTTTTAAGGTAATAAAACCACTGATATTTGTTTCTTTTTGCACACCAATAGCACCACCAACAACGCTTTCAAACATTGGATTCGGGTTATTCATTCCTGCATTTACAAAATCACTACGTAGTCCTACGGCTAGTTTATAATTGTTTTTTAAGTTAAATTTTGGTGTAACAAACAGTCCAAAATCATTAACATAGCCTTGTTGCCAAACATCTAATTTTTTAAAAACATGCGGATTAAGAGGCATTCCCATCATATTCTTTTTTATTTCGAGGTTTCTGTTTCCATCACGCGATTTATGTTCTAAATCTACACCAACAAACCAATTCGTATTTTCACTTTTTTGGAGATTCATTTCTATCTTTCCGCCATACATTGCTGCTTGCACTGGTGTTTTAGCTGCTACACGCATAAAGCTCGGGCGTTTATAATTATTCATTATATGATCTACATACGAGTAGTACACTTTTGTTTTTATACTTTTAATAGTATTAGAAACCATCTTGTAGTTATAGTCTAAACCTACTAAATAGCTATCATCTTTTGGTGAATCCATCGGTAAACCTGCATGCATTATATCACGTGCAAATGTCTGTCTCCAAGTTAATTGTACACGTTGTTTTTCAGTAGCATTATAACCTGTTTTAATACTATAATCAAAAGCATTAAACGAAGCAGGAACAGTAGCTCCAACACCATCGGTATAATCACCATAACTACGATATTCTAAACTGGTATTAAAATCAAATTTATTTTTCTTATAAATTAGACCACCACGTCCTGTAAAAGAACTTCCGTTTGACTCAAATCCTGTTTCAAGATTCCCATGTAAGCCATCTTTATAACTAGCAGCAGACTTTGATTGTAGGTTAATAACCCCTCCAAAATTACTACCATAACGCACTGCAAAAGGGCCTCGTATAACCTCTATTTTTTCTATCTCTTCAGGAGCTATATGTGTAGTCACAGGATCCATTCTGTTTGGACAAGCATTGGTTGTTTTCATACCACAGTCGTATTGTACATTCAAACGGTCTTCGCTAAAAGAGCGTAAAACGGGATCAATAGCATAAGTACTACGCTTAACGAGTGCAAAACCAACAGCATCACCAAACATATCGGCTACATTACGTGGTTGAGTAAGGCGCTTTAATTCATTGGTAATGATAGTAGCTTGTGAAATATCTTCGCCAGTTACTATAATATTCTCTAGGTTAATAGGCGCTTCTTCTAACTGTATTGTTATAGCATCTACAAGCGTTACTGTTTGTGTTTTGTAACCCATAAGGCTAACGGTAGCTTGGCTTCCATCTGGAGCTGCTATGGTAAACTTTCCTGCACTGTCTGTAAGTGTGTAATCTGCATTGTTCGCTATTTTAATAACAGCCATTTCCACAGGTGCTGCTGTTTTTTGGTCTACGACCAATCCGTTTATATTTTGTGCTACTACTGCATTAAATAGTAATAACATGACACTGATTATTGTGTATTTTTTCATCTGAAATAGATTTTTTATAACAATTTATATACTGAAAACGATGATTTTAACCGATTTTCAAAATTTAGTTGTTATTAAATTTGATTTTTTGTTTAAAAATAATTGATAGTATTGTTAATACGTAAAGTATTAATTACGGTATTAATTATAGTAGTATAAGTAAAATATTATCTTCCCTTATTTCATCAAACAAGATTACGAGAATTATTTATCTTTCAATAAAAAGATTTCTCACTATGTATCAAATGAGATTTGAAAAATATTTACTTAACCTATTTTAAACAAACTCTGGAGGATGAAAAGTTCCTTTTAGATAAGGACTATTTATATTTAAATATTCTTTAAATACGGTATTATGAGTTGATTTTTCTAATATATAGTTAACAGGAATCGACGCCTGATAAAAAGTAATAGGCGACACAGGATAATCTGCCATATTAATCACAGGAATGGTTTGATCTGTGGTACCATTTAGACGACTTATTTCTTTCTCAAGATAACATTTACCATTACAATCTAAATACGGCTTATCTCTGTTAATACACAATTCTTTGGCAATATAATCATAGTTTGCATAATACTCCAATACAGGGAGTACTGGTTTTAGCATGGCTAAAACGTATAACAAACTAAAGGCTAAGCCAAATACTTGTTTTTTTAACATTTCGATTTTTTATTCGCTACAAAGATAATATATATTTATCAAATATTAAAATATAATTCAGTATTTTTATTAGTGCTAGTTTCTAAAATAATTAAAATCTTTTGATATAAAAAACTAAATAGCGTTACTGTCTATATGTTGCGTGACATTGCACACAATAATTCATTGTATTTGACAAAGCTTTTAGTGCTTGTTCTTTATTTTTCTTTTTAAATACTTCGCTCATTTTATCAGCACTTTTGTGAAATTCAAAGCCTAAATTTTCAAAATTTTTATCACCAAAAGAAGAGCACATCAATTTCATTTCGGTTGTTGAACCCAATCTTTTATAAGCCATTTCAGATGCTTCAGTGTATTTGTCTGATGCTAAAAGTGTAACAATATTTTGAACAGCATCAAGATGGTCGCGCATAATTGTTTTTTGATGATTTTTTTGCATTGCATTGAGTTCCAAAGAAATTCTTTTGTCCAATCCCATTTCATGATTCATTTTCATTGGTTTTTCAGTATTTTCTTTTTTTGCAGTTGGAGTTGCTTCCGTTTTGCTTTTGCTGCAAGCTGTAAATATACTTACTGTTACTAGTAGTAAAATTGCTGTTTTTATTGTTTTCATGGTATAATTATTATTTGTTATTAATGAATCTTTTATCTGATTTTATAGTATTTAGGTTTTCTATTTTATTTTCAATCCAACCTTGCTTTTCAACCTTATGCATGTCAAATTTTGAAATATATGGTTTTATATCTAATAGTGGCGTACCGTTAAGTATATCTACATTTTCAATAAAAACGGTATGCGCTTTGATTGCTAATAGTTTAACAACCGAAATACCGATTGCATTTGGTCTTTTTGGTGCTCTTGTAGCAAATACACCTCTTTTTTCAGTATCTAAAAAAGGTTTTGTCTCTAATTCAAAATTTTTAGATTTATGAAAATGATAAATTAAAATAATATGTGAAAAACCCATTAAATCCTTTAGTCCAAGGCTTAAATCAGGATTAAGTTCTATTCTTCCTTTTATACCTATTGCTCCATTGGATTGAATAGGCATACCTTCTCGTGTATTAAATTCAGTAAAAATTGTGCCTATTTGATTAAATGTTATTTCCATTAAAATATCGTAAATTATTGAAACAAAAGTACACTAAATATATTAGTATTAGTATCAATATTATATATTATTATGTCCGATAAAAGACTAAAGTACGCTTCTATAAGACAAAAGATTGATAAACTTAAGTTTATTCATCATAAGACAGCCAATGCTTCTTTTCATCATATTTAATAAGTAAATAAACCATGTACCGATAACTTGCTATGCCCTCTTTTTGATTATTGGCTTTGAGATAAAAATCATAAATAGCTTTTGAATGCAATGCAAAAGGAAGCTGAAACTGCTTATAATAAGCACTTATCTCTTTTTGATTTTTTTGTACGCCGCTGTTTAACTGTTTTATAGTAACTTCAAATACTTCGGGATATTCATATTGCAACTCGTGCAGCGCATAATTAAGTGCCATAAAATAAGCTGAATACTGAAAATACACATCCGAATTGTGAATACTTGCCATAAAACCAATAAAATTAGCTTCGGTTTCACTAGCATAGCCCATTTGATGTGCTATTTCGTGGCAAGCAGTAGCAGGAAGATTGAGTTTTGGTATTAAATAATTGACCTGAGCCTCGCCAGTAAAAGGGTTCAAATAACCTGTAAAACTCATATAAATCTGAGGCAGACTCAACATAGATTTTTTTATTGCTTGGTTTCGTATATCAAGACCTCCAAACTCATTTTGAATGGCTTGGTATCCAATTTTTGTTTTTTGAAAAACTGTATTAAAATCATAAGGCATTGATACAGGAAG
>JALSVQ010000061.1 GCA_027073495.1 Flavobacteriaceae bacterium
CGTTGCCCACAATAAAAAAATCTAACCTTGAAATAAAATATAGATAACCGAAAATAAATAAAATTGCAAAAAAAATTAAGAAAACCTGAAAATTGGCAAGACTTTGAAAGTTTATGTAAAAAACTTTGGGGAGAATTATGGGGGATTTCTCATAAAATTAAAAAGAACGGACGATTAGGACAACTCCAAAATGGTGTTGATGTTTATGGAATTCCGAATAATGAAAAAGAGTATTGGGGAATACAATGCAAAGGAAAAAATGATTATTTAAATTCAAAATTAACAAGCGTAGAAATTGACGAAGAAATTGAAAAAGCGAAAAGTTTTTCACCAAAATTAGATGTTTTTATTATTGCAACTACTCAAAGCAAAGATGTTAAAATTGAACAATATGTAAGAGAAAAGGATTTAGAGAATAGAAAAAATCGAAGTTTTGAAATAATTTTATTCTGTTGGGAAGATATAGTTGATTTAATTGAAGAGAATAGAGAGACTTTAAATTGGTATTTAGGAATAAATAATTATAGAGATAAATATGATTTCCAAGTTCTATTTTCAAATGGAACTTCCAAAATAACAATAAAACCTAAATTTTTAAGATCAATTACCAAATTCAGAACTATTCACCCCAATTTTGAAGTTACAAGAACAATGTTAATGAAAATTCCAAAATTTCCAACAATGTTTGAAACAAATGAAGTTAATCATAGTTGGTGTAAATTAGAAATTTCATTAAAAAATATTGGAAACGTAACACTTGATGATTGGTATGTAAAATTAAAACTCGACAAAGCAAAAAAAATCAGTGATAATTTTGACGTCCCCTTTTGGTTAAATGAAGCAACAAAAAAAATGATATTTGATAAAAGAACTCTTTGGGACTATGATGAACTAAAAGAATTTTTGTTCGAACCAGTCAATAAAGAACCGATTATTCAAAAAGCAGGAAGAACATTCTCAATATTTTTTATACCTGAATTTGACCAAAAATCATTAAATATTACCTGGGAATTATTAGCAAGAGACTTCAATAAAACTGGTGTTTTAGAAGTCAAATTAGAACCCGAATTTAAAGAGAAGATTAATTATGTTCAAGTCAATAAAGAGTTTGATTTTAAAGAAGATAAAATCGAAATAAAAGAATTAATTGAAGAAAAAGAATAACTGTGGGCAACAATCAGTATAAGCAATAATGGCTAATTGCTTAACTCGAAGTTGATTTTGTAAAACGAAGTCCGCAAAATTTTTCAAATTTAGACCTTAATATTTTTTTGAATTTGTAAAATTCAAAAAATTGTGCTATTTTTACAACTCAAAGTAAGAGCATTTTAAACCATTACTGCTCATACTGTAACGTTGCCATTAATTAAAAAATTGAAATCTGAATGAAACAATCTATAATAATATTACTTTTAAGTTACCTATTAACAAGTTGTGGGATTTTAATTCCTTTTCCAGAAAATAAGAAATTTCCGACAACTACATTTTATGTGAAAAACAACTCTAATGAAACGATTAATTTTAGTTCAACTGTAGTCGTTTTTCCAATGTCAAGAGGTCCATTAACAAGAAATTTTTCTGTTCGCCCAAAAGACAGTATTCTTGCAAGACAAATTAGTTTTAAAAAAGATGCTGAACCTCAAAAATGGTTTATTGAATTTATAATATTTCCAAACGAAAATGTAAAGATATTCGACCCAAATAAAGCAGAAAATTGGATAAAAGGAGTTAATAGTAAAGGAAGACCTATTTACACATTCACAATAGCAGAATAAATATGAAAAAATTAACTTTAATATTATTTCTTTTTGTTACATCAATATCATTTTCTCAAAATGAAAATCTTTTTGAAAGGTTACAAGCAATAAATAATAGCGGTTTGACTTTTTACAATGTAGATGGTTTCAGTATTACAGAGCAAACATTAAATTACTCGTTTACTGAAAAAGGACTTAAAAAAGCATATCGAAAATATTCCATAAAAAAGAAAGAAGATAAAGTCATAGATAGTCATTTAAAATACAATAATTACTATGTAAGTAATAGCGATGAAATCACAGTTAAATTAATTCAATATAATTCATATTATTTCATTGAAAATCGTAATAAGCGAATTACCATTATTCAATTTAGTAGTATCAATAAAAGCGATAGAGAATTTGAAAGAAAAATAGTTAATTTAATTATAGAAAAAAATATACCTAAAAAATGCTATTCTTCTATAGAAATTGATAGTATTAATTTTGTTGGTAGAAAAATAAAATTAGGAAAAAGTTGTTATTGGACAAATGTAAATAATGTTCAATGTCCATATTATGGACAAATGAATTGGTCAGTACATAAAGACTTGAAAGATGCGAAAAACACGATAAATCAGCAATTTGAAATGACTAAATCTAAAAAAAGCGGAAAAGTCATTTCGGAAGAAATAGTTAAAATTGAATTTGAAGGAACTGAAACTAATGCGAAGAAAATTGTTTACGATTTTAAAGGCGTTACATCACTTTTGGTTGGAATGTCAGGCGGAAAAACATTAACGATTTATTATGTTGCAACTGAAGTGCGAAATAATTATGTAAGTTGTATTTTGAGTTTCTGGAATAATGACACAATAACTAAAAACGGAATTGCACCTTTACTCGAAAAAGTAATGAAAATAAAGAAAAACTAATGGCAACAATGTATAACAAACAATTGCTACTTTGTGCTTAACTCAAAGTTTTGTAATTTTACAAAGTTAGAGCAAAACCCAAAGATAAGGCATTTAAAAACGCAACTGTTGTTATACCAACGTTGCCCATCATTAAAAAAAAATCCTGCATTTCAAAAGAATAAATTATATTATCTTTGTATAATAAAAATATAGAATAATGAAAAAATATAATTTAGAATTCATAACAGATGAAGATTTATTTAATCACGTATTAAAAACAGTTAGTGCGTATAGTTTCGAAATGGATTTAAAAAAGTTCAATAAAAATTTAATTGATCCTATTAAATTAACATTTGACGCTATTGTTTATGAACAAAGTTATAAAGATACTATTGAAAATGAAGTTTTAAGGCAACTTGATAAAACTAATTCAAATTTAATAGGTTACTTTCATCAAAATATTTTTAAATATTTCTCTAAGAATTGGCAAGTCCCAAAACAAGGCTATGATATTGAAAATGTTAATGAACATATTTTTGTAGAAATGAAGAATAAACATAATACTATGAATTCTTCTTCAAGTGCAAAAACTTATATGAGGTTTCAGAATACTATTATACAAAATAGAGATGCTAAATGCTATTTAGTTGAAATTATTGCAAGAAATAGCCAAAATATTCCTTGGGTCGTAACTTTAGACAAAGTAAAACAACCAATAAACGAAAATATTAGAAGAATTTCAATTGATAAATTTTACGAAATTGTCACCAAAGATAAACTTGCTTTTCAAAAATTATGTACTATTCTTCCTGTAGTAATTAAAGATGTAGTTGAAAGTATAAAAACAAGAAGAAAGAAAAATACTGTATTTGCTGAATTGGAAAATTTATCTTCTGATTTACTTACAAGTATATATTTATTATCATTTAATAAATATGAAGGATTTAATAATTTTAAATTTTAAACTATGGAATTATTAGATGAATTTGAAGTAAGTAATCTTTTAAATGTTCCATTACATCGTTTAAATACTTGGGCAAAAAACGGAAAACTTATTCCTGCAAAATTAAATGGAGTAAAAAAATATGATAAAGAGAGTTTATTAAAATTTGAAATTATAAAAGACATTTTCAATTCAAAATGGGAAGAATTTATAAAAATAAAACCTAAAAGAGAATATACTTCAATAGAATTATTTGCTGGTGCAGGCGGAATGGCTATTGGAATGGAAAAAGCAGGAATTAAACACGTTCTTTTAAACGAAATTGAAAAGAACTCTTGTAATACACTACGTTTTAATCGACCAAAATGGAATGTATTAGAAAATGATATTAGAAATGTAGATTTTTCAGAATACAGAGATAAAGTAGATATTGTAACAGGTGGTTTCCCTTGTCAAGCATTTTCAAGCGCAGGAAAAAAATTAGGTTTTGAAGACACTAGAGGAACTTTATTTTTTGATTTCGCAAGATGTATAAAGGAAGTGCAACCAAAAATATTCATTGGAGAAAATGTAAAAGGTCTTTTTAATCACGATAAAGGTAAAACTCTTGAAGTGATAAAACAATCTATCAAAGATATTGGTTACACGTTAATAGAACCAACAGTTCTAAAAGCAATGTATTATAAAGTTCCTCAAAAAAGAGAAAGATTGATACTTGTTGGTATTAGAAATGATTTGGCTAAACATCTTAATAAATTTAAATTTCCCGAAAAATATTATAAAGTATTAACTGTTTCTGATGCATTTAAAAAAGGAATTTTATATAGCAGAAATGTTCCAAAAAGTGATGGTGTAGAATATCCTAAACGAAAAAAAGAAATAATGGAAGAAGTTCCGCAAGGTGGCTATTGGAAAGATTTATCAGATGAACTTCAAAGAGAATATATGGGAGGAAGTTATTTTCTAGGTGGAGGAAAAACTGGTTTAGCCAGAAGATTGTCTATGAAAACACCTTCTTTAACTATTGTTTGTTCTCCTGCTATGAAACAGACAGAAAGATGTCATCCAATAGAAACACGGCCATTAACTATTCGCGAAAGTGCTAGAATTCAAACTTTTCCAGATGATTGGAAGTTTCAAGGAGCAAAAGGACAACAATATAAACAGATTGGAAATGCTGTCCCTGTAAATTTGGCTTATGCATTAGGCTTAAGTTTGGTTGATTTTTTAAATAAAATAGAATAATAACGCTGGGCAACAAAAAATATACGTAATTGCGGTTTTGTCTCTTAACCAAAAATTTGTACCTTTGAACAAACTGTAGTGAAAGACCGAAAGTAAGTGCTAAAAAGTCCGCAACTACGTATATTCAAACCGTTAGGCACAATTTGACAAAAAATGACAGAAAAGACAAATAACACTTTTGTAATAAATGATGTAATAAATGATTTAGTAGATGCTGAAAAGAGTCTAATAAATCCATTGATGAAGCTAAATTATTTTGGTCGTTTTACAAAAAATAAGGAGTTGACAGAATATACTCTAAAAGAAATTAAGGGATATTCAGCAGATTCTGGCAGAGCAAGTCATATCGTTAATGGTAAATTCCATTTTAACCAAATCCTTTTCGTTAACAATCAATACTTCTTTACTCACTTGTTTAGGCACAAAAATTTCTGAGTAATAGGGAAAAGTTAAAAGTAAACCAGAAACAACTGTAATAATTGCTAAAAATGCTTTGGAATTGATAAAACTACTTTTTGTTTCATCTTCACAGTTACAATCTATTTCAGTATTCTTTGGCTTTAGGGTTTTGTACCAAGCAATTCCAAGAACAATAATTGTCAGTCCTATTAAATATGGTCTGAAAGGCTCTAACCAAGAAAATGCAGAGGCAACTCCGCCTAAACCACCTAAAATAGCTAAAATTGGTGTAATGCAACATAATGAAGCAGCAAGTGCGGTTAATATTCCTGCTCCAAGCCATTTTTTATTTAATTTTTCTATATTACTCATAAGTTTTATTTTTTTATATTATACAACACATTGGATTACTATCATCTTTTAAATTATCTTCTGTTTGGACTAAAGTTGCTTTTATTTTTGTAGCAGCAACAGTCATTACAATTGCTCTAAGTTCTTCTAATTCTGTTGCAGAAATATCTAATTCCTGTAAAACTGATAAAGCGTACTTTGAGCAAAATCCACAGCCTGAAGCTAAAGAAGCTGCAAGACAAATTAAGTGTTTTGTTTTTTTGTCAAAAACTGTATTATCCTCATAAACAGCTGCGTGAAATTGGTTGTATTTTCCAGATATACTCATTTTATATTTTTTGAAATAATGTGTAAATATATGGTCTAATTGAACCTGATGGCATAATATAATTATAGTTAAAAAACTCTTGTAGTTTATATTTTTTACCTAAAAATTCACTTATTTTATTTTCGTCATATCTTTCAACAGGTAAACCACTACATTTTTCAGCACCATTCAGATTGAAGGTTGCTATAATCACAAATTTTCCTTTTCCAACCGAGTTATCCAACAAATCAAAATAGGTTTTACGGTCTTTTTCATTTATTAAAAAGTGAAAAACCGCTCTATCGTGCCAAACAGAAATATTCTTTAATTCACTAAGTTCCGTAGAATTTATTAAATCATCTACAATAAAATTGACCTTATTTAAGTCTTTTTTTTGTATTCTATTTTTAGTTATTTCTAATGCACTTTTACTAATGTCTGTTGCAAT
>JALSVQ010000062.1 GCA_027073495.1 Flavobacteriaceae bacterium
ATTATCAAGATAAAGAGTACCATAAAAAAAACCACTACAAATGGTACAAAAAAACTTTTGAATATGTAGCGGTCTAATATTTTCATTATTTGTAACTATAGTACCAAAAACCTTTTATCCCTTTTTTATTGGGTTCTAATATAATATAATCAGTATCAAAGTCTGTACTTTGAGCTTTATACCCCATTAATTTTGGGATAAATGCTTTGTCTCTGTTGTGAATAACGTGCAAAGCATTCTTCTCAGTTATGCCATCTCCAGAGCTAAAAATAGCATCTAAAACAACACTAAATTTAATGCCCATCAACTCATTTTGAATGCTTATACCTTTTTGTCTATAGACGTAAGTTGCATAGTTCATTGCCTCCAAATCAAAAGGATTTTCGGCTAATATTTGTAAGGCATAGTCCAAGAGCTTATCCAAATCTTCTTGAGATAATTCTTGTTTTATGGTGATAGTATGAATGTCATTTAATAAATCAGAACTGTAATCTTTAATGTAATTATCTTGAAAAATAGCTCCATAATAAAGATGCCTTTTTTCTTCCAGATTAAGATAAGCACCTTGGTTAAACTTTTTCATCAGTTTGGCATAAAAATACTTTGATGCAGGGAGCTTTATCTCTTTTTTTATGGCTTCATAATCGGGTTTTACGTGGCGAATATCTTGAATTTCACTTTGCGAAAAACTCTGCCATCCGATAATAAGAAATGCGATGATAAGTAATCGTTTCATTGTATGTCTTATTTAGTCCAATTCATTAATGTCGTAATTGGCATATTTTGCTTTATCGAAAACAAAAAGTTTTTTTCCAATAGGTTGGTTGGTCTCAAAAGAATTGATAGTTACTGTGATTTTAGTGCTATTTTTTGCAACTATTATTACTTTATAGATATTTTTTGCTTTGGTATCTACACCAATTAAAATATGACTATTCTCTGAGTTGCTATCTATAGGCGTAAGTTTTACATATTGTATTTTTCTGCCGCCTACATTTTGTACAATATCCATTTTGTATGTGTATCCATCTTTATAGAATGAATAAAATTTTGCTACTGTAAAGCCTGCTGTATCATCTTCATCGGTTTTAGAAATGGTTACTTCTTCATCTTCAGGATTAATCATATAGAGTTTTTCGCCGTCAAAAATTTGTGTTATACCCATAAACTCCACACGGTATTTTGCACCTTGTAAGCTTGCTTTACCACGAATTTCTTGGTTCAAATCTTCTTCGGTATTTCTCAAGGTGTATCGAAATGATACTTTAATGTTTTCGTACGAATTGATTTTTTCTGAAACATCATCCAATAGTTTTTTAGCACTATTTTGTCCAAAACTGAAACTGCTAATAGCAGTAAATACTAATGCAAATACTAATTTTTTCATCGTTTTAATTTTTAATTTTTTTATTATTTATAATAATTCATTAGCCAATAAACGTTCAAGCTCTACCAAATCAGGCACAAGTACTTGTCTTGCTTTGCTTCCTTCAAATTGCCCTACAATTCCTGCGGCTTCAAGTTGATCAATAATACGACCAGCTCTATTGTAACCAAGCTTGAGCTTACGTTGCAGTAGTGACGTAGAACCTTGTTGCGAAATGACAATAATTTTGGCAGCTTCCTCAAACAGTTTGTCTCTATCTTTTATATCTATATCAATACTTGTGCCACTTTCTTCTCCAATGTATTCTGGAAGTAAGTGTGCGTCATTATAGCCGCGTTGCGCGCCTATATAATCAGTTATACTTTCTACTTCTGGCG
>JALSVQ010000063.1 GCA_027073495.1 Flavobacteriaceae bacterium
TATCTTAAATGGATGCGCTAGTTTTAGTTGGTATGCTTTATATGATATAGATAAACTCAAAATGACCTTTTATTTTTCGGTTAAATTAATAAAAAAAGGGAAATAATCAACTATTTCCCTTTTTAATATTTTAATCTAAAATTTCTATGCCAACATAGTCACAGGATTTTCCATAAATTCTTTAAATGTTTTTAGGAATGCAGCACCTGTTGCGCCATCTACTGTTCTATGGTCACAAGCCATGCTTACTTTCATCATATTGCCAACTACTATTTCGCCATCTTTTACTATTGGTTGCTGAATAATAGCGCCTACTGACATAATTGCAGAGTTGGGTTGGTTGATAATCGAAGTGAATTCGCTAATACCAAACATTCCTAAATTAGAAACGGTAAAGGTACTTCCTTCCATTTCGTTAGGCAATATTTTTTTGATACGTGCGCGCCCAGCTAAATCTTTGACTGCTGCATTAATTTGTGTTAATGATTGTTGATCTGTAAATTTGACTACAGGAACAACTAAACCATCTTCTACAGCTACAGCTACACCAACGTGTACGTGATGATTAATACGGATGGTGTCTTCTGCCCATTGTGAATTTACTTTTGGATGTTTTTTCAAAGCCATTGCTACGGCTTTTACAACCATATCATTAAATGATACTTTAGTATCTGGTAATGCATTAATAGCTTTGCGAGAAGTGATGGCATTATCCATATTAATATCAATCATTAGATAATAATGTGGAGCCATAAATTTAGATTCTCCTAAGCGTTTTGCAATAATTTTACGCATTTTAGAATTTGAAACTTCTTCAAAAGATTCTTCTCCAATAGCTAATGGTCTTGCTACTGCAACGCTTTCTGCTGGTGCACTCGCAGCTACAGTATTTGAACTTTGATAATTTTCAATATCACGTTTAACAATACGTCCATTTTCTCCTGTTCCTATTACGCTGTTGATATTGATATTTCTCTCTGAAGCCATTTTTCTTGCTAATGGCGATATAAAAATACGGTCTCCTGATGGAGTAACTGCTGTTACTACAGCTTCTTGTTTTGCTGCTTTTACTTCTGGAACTACTTCTGCTTTAGTCTCTTTAGAAACTTCTGTTGATGTGTCAGTACTTACTTTGAAATCGGCTATCAGTGCAGTTACGTCTTCATCTTTAGCACCAATAATGGCTAATAATGTATCAACAGGAGCAGAGCCTCCTTCTTCCACGCCAATATAGAGTAGGTATCCTTCATTAAAAGATTCAAACTCCATTGTAGCTTTGTCAGTTTCTATTTCAGCAAGCATATCGCCTTCTTCAATCTTGTCACCAACTTGTTTTAACCAAGTAGCCACTGTTCCTTCTTCCATTGTATCGCTCAAGCGAGGCATTGTGATTATTTCTGCCATAATCTTTTCTAATTTAGTCTTTAATAAATTAATTTAGTCCACTCGGTTTTTCAAAAATGGATAATCTTCTTGTTCGTAAACAACATCATATAGTTGTTTTACTTCTGGATAATCAGAAGCTTCAGCAAACTCAACACATGCTTGTACGTTTGCTTTTACGCGTTCATTAATTGTATTGATTTCTGTAGCCGAAAGCCAATCATTTTGCTTTATTTCATTCAGAACTTGCACAATTGGATCTATTTTTTTGTATTCTGCAACTTCATCTTTTGTTCTGTAATGTTGCGCATCACTCATAGAATGCCCTCTGTAACGGTACGTTTTCATTTCTAATAATGTAGGTCCTTCTCCTCGTCTAGCACGTTCAATAGCTTCGTTTACAGCTTCGGCTACTTTTACAGGGTTCATACCATCTACTGGACCACAAGGCATTTCGTATCCAAGTCCGAGTTTCCAAATATCGGTATGGTTAGCTGTTCTTTCAACAGAGGTTCCCATAGCGTATTGGTTGTTTTCTATAATGAATACTACTGGTAACTTCCAATTCATAGCCATATTTAATGTCTCGTGCAAAGAACCTTGTCTGGCTGCTCCATCACCAAAATAGGTTAATGTCACGCCTTTTCGTTCAAAATAGTTGTCTGCAAAAGCAATTCCTGCTCCCAAAGGGATTTGCCCTCCTACAATACCGTGACCTCCGAAGAAATTATGTTCTTTTGAGAAAATATGCATAGAACCTCCCATACCGTGTGAAGTACCTGTTACACGTCCTAAAAGTTCTGCCATTATACGCTTAGGGTCAACGCCTAAGGCTATAGGTTGCACATGATTTCTGTAGGCTGTTATCATTTTGTCTTCACCGAGTTCCATAGCGTGTACAGATCCTGCAAGTACAGCTTCTTGCCCGTTGTATAAATGCAGAAACCCACGTATTTTTTGTTGGATGTATAATGCAGCTAATTTATCTTCGAATTTACGCCAAAACAGCATGTCTTCGTACCATTTGATATAGGTATCTTTGGTTATTGGTTTCATAATAATTATATTTAATAATAAAGCATTCTTGATTAGCAATCAGAAAATCGAAATGCAAGTACAAAAATAGTTTTTTTCTTTATGTAGTGCAAGATTTTCAACTAAAAAATAATGTTTTTATACGCATCAAATCTATACTTGTAAAACGCCCATATTAAACTGTTTTTCTATCGGCGCATGGTCTGCAGCTTCGATACCCATACTAATCCATGTTCTAGTGTCAAGTGGATTAATTATAGCATCTGTCCAAAGTCGTGATGCAGCATAATATGGCGAAATCTGCTTGTTATAGCGGTCTTGAATGTTTTTGAGAAGTGCAGCTTCTTTTTCTGGAGTAATGGTTTCTCCTAATTTTGCTAAACGGCTTTTTTCTATTTGGAGTAAAACCTTTGAGGCAGAACCGCCACTCATTACAGCAAGTTCAGCACTTGGCCAAGCAACAATAAGCCTTGGGTCGTACGCTTTGCCACACATGGCGTAATTTCCTGCTCCGTAAGAATTACCTATAATAATAGTAAATTTAGGAACTACAGAATTACTGACAGCATTTACCATCTTAGCGCCATCTTTTATAATACCACTGTGTTCAGATTTACTACCAACCATAAAGCCAGTGACATCTTGTAAAAATACAAGTGGAATTTTCTTCTGATTGCAATTGGCTATAAAACGAGTGGCTTTGTCTGCACTATCAGAATAGATAACACCACCAAACTGCATTTCTTTTTTAGCATTTTTGACTATCGTACGCTGGTTAGCTACTATCCCAACCGCCCAGCCATCAATACGAGCATAAGCACAGATAATGGTCTTTCCAAAATCCGCTTTGTATTCTTCAAACGCAGAATCATCAACTAAGCGTTTTATGAGTTCTTTCATATCATACTGTTGCGCTCTAGATTTTGGTAAAATACCAAATATTTCATCTTGATTTTCTCGAGGTGACGCAGCTTTAACACGATTGAACCCTGCTTTCTGAGGATAGGCAATTTTAGAAATGATATTTTTGACTTTGTCTAAAGCATCTTTATCATCTTTGGCTTTATAATCTGCTACGCCAGATATTTCATTATGTGTAGTGGCGCCGCCTAAGGTTTCGTTGTCAATAGATTCGCCAATTGCAGCTTTCACAAGATAACTACCTGCTAAGAAGATGCTCGAGGTTTTATCTACCATTATAGCTTCATCACTCATGATAGGTAAATATGCGCCACCAGCAACACAAGAACCCATTACTACGGAAATCTGTGTGATTCCCATACTACTCATTATAGCATTATTACGAAATAAACGTCCAAAATGTTCTTTGTCTGGGAAAATTTCATCTTGCATTGGTAGAAAAACGCCTGCGCTATCTACGAGATAGATAATAGGGAGTTTGTTTTCAATAGCGATCTCTTGCGCACGAAGGTTTTTTTTGGCAGTAATAGGAAACCAAGCGCCAGCTTTTACCGTAGCGTCATTGGCTACAACAATGCATTGAACACCTTGAATATAAGCCATTTTTACAACTACGCCTCCACTTGGGCATCCACCTTGTTCTTGGTACATGTCTAGACCTACAAAAGCGCCTATTTCTATAGCGTTTTTATCATTATCAATAAGATAATCAATACGTTCTCTAGCGGTTAATTTTCCTTTGGCATGTTCTTTGTCAATACGTTTTTGCCCACCACCTTTGTATATTTTGACTAATCGTTGTCTTAAATCACTAGCTAATTGTCTGTTGTAGTCTTCGTTTTTATTAAAATCTAGATTCATTTGTTTCCATTTGCTACAAAAATAACAAACTTTATGCATATATTTTTATAATAATATTGTTTTATAATGATTTTCGTAGTTAATTTTTATATTATCAGTAATTATCACTATTTTAAAATATATTTCAACAAACTGATATTTATCATATTTAATATTAATGAAGACCTATATATTTGCTCTAGATTATTAAAATATAAAAAAGTGTTTTAATAATCAAAATTTTTAGTTTTTTAGTTAGATTAATATCCAGAGTTAACCACCAATGTTGACTCTGGTTATTTTTTTATAAACTATTTTTAATTGCGATACCAAATGCAAGTCAAAAGCTACTGAATTTCCATTATTTCTATTAACTTTGTCTTATGACAAAAGTAATAATTTTAGGAGCAGGAAATGTAGCACACCATCTTACCATTGCGTTAAAACAAGCATCAGAAGTTGATTTGGTACAAGTGTACAATCGATCTTCTAAAGCTTTTGATCATTCTATTTACGATACTATTGCTACAACAACAACTATAGTACTGAAGAATGCCGACGTCTATATTATTGCTATTTCAGATAATTATATTACGGCATTAGCCAAGCAATTACCTAAAGATAAGTTGATAGTACATACCTCAGGCTCTATGTCAATGGATAGTATTCCGCAAGAACATCGTGGAGTATTTTACCCATTGCAAACATTCTCAAAAGCCAAAGAAGTTAATTTTAAAACGATTCCATTTTGTATTGAAGCGAAGGGAGAAACAGATTTAAAACTTTTGTTAGATTTGGCAAAAAAACTAAGTGCAGCTGTTTATCAAATTGATTCTGAACAACGTAAGGCTTTGCATGTAGCAGCAGTTTTTGTCAACAATTTCACCAATCATTTGTATCATCAAGCAGCAATGATTTGTCAAGCTCATGATGTGCCTTTTGAAGTTTTAAAACCTTTAATACAAGAAACTGTTGAAAAGTTAAATACACTAAGTCCTAAGGATGCTCAAACAGGACCCGCTTTAAGAAACGATACCAAGACGCTAGAAGCGCATTTGAAGTTATTAGATGAAAAACAACAAAAAATATATAAATTAATTAGTCAATCAATATACGATACGTATGAAAAGTTATAAAGAATTATTAAACGATATTACTACATTTATTTTTGATGTAGATGGCGTGCTTACAGATGGTACCATTACCCTTTTTGGTAATGGAGAAATGACCCGAACAATGTATACTAAAGATGGTTTTGCTATGAAAACAGCTATAGATATGGGCTATAATATTTGTATTATTTCAGGAGGTACAAGTGAGAGTGTTCGTATGCGATTGGGTAAATTAGGTATTAAAGATATTTACCTTGGAGCGCATAATAAAATTGAACAATTTGAAGAATATATTCTAGAAAATGATATACTTCCAAAAAACTGTCTTTATATGGGCGATGATATTCCTGATATTCCTGTGATGAAAAAAGTACTACTTCCAACATGTCCCAACGATGCCGTTCGTGAAGTACAAGAAACGGCCAAATATATTTCTAATATAGCAGGAGGGAAGGGCTGCGTGCGCGATATTATAGAACAAGTACTTCGTGTTCAGGGCAAATGGAATAGTGATTTTGATGCACAATATTTTTAGAATGATAGGACATAAAATATATAGCTTTTCTTTAGTAATTATATTATTAACTGCTTGTACTACAAATACTAAAAGTCTAAAAAGCACAATAGTAAAACCTACTGTTCATGTTGATACTACGCATATTGTAAAAAAAACAAATCCGATTGTTCGTAAAAAAACAAAATTAGAAAAAGCATTACTAAAACAAGGATTGGTTAATATTCAAGCATTAGATTCAAGCATTCAAGTTCAATTAATGTATAGTACAACAGATAATTTTGTTGGTGTTGATATGTATGCTGATTTTGATCAAGCGTATCTGTATCCAGAACCCGCTCAAAAATTGCTTAAAGCACAACATTATCTTAAAGCTATTGATACTACTTATGCACTAATTATCTATGATGCTGTCCGTCCTTTGCATATTCAGCAGATGATGTGGGATACCTTAAAAATACCCTTTAAAGAAAAAATAAAATTTCTATCCAACCCCAAACATGGTTCTATTCATAATTATGG
>JALSVQ010000064.1 GCA_027073495.1 Flavobacteriaceae bacterium
CTTTTTGCTAATATTGATATTAACCTAAATCGTGGTGATAAAGTAACGGTTATCTCAAAAGATTCCCGTGCTACAACAGCTTTTTATGATATTATAATGGGCAAGATGGAACCTGACTCAGGAACGTACAAATGGGGAGTTACTACTACTCAAGCATATCTTCCTGTTGACAATAGTTCGTTTTTTACAAAAGATGAAAGCCTTGTTGATTGGTTACGTCAATATGCCAAAACAGAAGAAGAGCGTGAAGATGTAAACTTACGTGGCTTTTTAGGCAAAATGATTTTTTCGGGAGAAGAAGCTTTAAAAAGTGCCACTGTATTATCAGGAGGAGAGAAAGTACGTTGTATGCTCTCTAGAATGATGATGACTAGAGGTAATGTATTGCTCTTTGATGAACCAACTAATCACTTAGATTTAGAGTCTATCCAAGCATTAAATAATTCATTAATCAAACATAAAGGAACATTATTGTTTACTACACATGACCATAAATTTGCGCAAACTGTAGCCAATCGTATCATTGAGCTTACACCAAATGGTATTATCGATAGATTTATGTCTTTTGATGAATATTTAGCCAATGAAAAAGTACAAGAATTAAGAGAAAAATTATACAAATAACAAAAAATGAAAACACTATTATTTTACACTTTATTATTTACCACTTTAGCCCAAGCTCAAGTTAATAATTTTTTAGAAAAATACACTATAGATGCTAGTGTAGAAGAAACATCTGGATTGATTTTTCATAATAACAAATTGATAACGCATAATGATTCGGGAGGAACAGCCCAACTCTTTGAAATGGATACCATTTCAAACGTAATTACACGAACAGTAACATTAAGCAATGCTACTAATGTAGATTGGGAAGATATCAGTCAAGATGCAAACTATATATACATTGGAGATTTTGGAAACAATAACGGTACACGTACCGACCTTAAGGTATATCGTGTGCCAAAATCAGAATATGACAATAATACCACTATCAGCGCAGAAGTAATTAACTTTTCATATAGTGACCAAACGGATTTTACTTCTAATTCAGATACTAATTTTGATACCGAAGCAATGGTCGTAAACGGTGATAATATTTTGATTTTTACTAAAAATCATGGAGATCTAAAAACAAATATTTATACTTTCTCTAAAACCCCAGGAACTTATACTGCTGCTAAAATTGGCACTTATGAAGTTAATGGATTAATAACTGGCGCTACAATAAATGCAACATCTCAAGAATTATATCTTACAGGATATGACACGAGTTTAGTTCCTTTTATTATTCAAGTAGCAGATATGAATAACCCTAGCATTACTAAAGTTAATATACTTTCTCAAGGAAGCCAAGTGGAAGCCATAGCAAGTATCGGTAATCGATTTTTTATATCAAGAGAGCATTTTGTTTACAACACATACGATTTCCCCCAAAAACTCTATGCTTTCAACGGAAATAATACAGCATCAATAACTACGAATAGCAAACTTATAGCAAAAACGTACCCAAACCCTTCAAATGGTAGTTTTACTATTGCATTAAAAAATAGTACTTCAGGAGACTTTACTATCTATAATCAATTGGGGCAAACAGTACAACAAGCTACTTTTGAAGCTACAAATCATATTCAAGTAGAACTGGCTCAAACGGGAATTTACTTTGTAAAATTAAACACACTGAAGGCATACAAACAGCACAACTAATAGTAAAATAATATCAATAACAAAGGAAACATACTTGTGGCAGTACTCAACTGGGGTTTGGGGCATGCTACGCGATGTATTCCTATAATAAAAGCACTACAAGCCAATCATTATAATGTGATTATAGCTAGTGATGGTGATGCGTTGCTATTATTGAAAAAATATTTTCCAGAGCTACTATTTGAGGTGCTTCCTGCTTATAAAATAGCATATAAAAAAGGAGGCTTTGGCTTGAAAGGTGCTTTACTAAAAAGCAGTTTTTATAATTATCCTAACTATAAAAAAGAGCAACTTTTTACACAACAATTAATACAAAAACACCAAATCAAAGGTTTGATTTCAGACAATAGATTTGGTGTTTTTTCTAATGAAGTCCCAAGCGTATACATCACACATCAAATACGAGTTTTTAGTGGTTTAGGAACTTATTTTACTAGTAAATTTCATCAAAAAATAATCAATAAACACAAAGAATGTTGGGTTCCTGATTATGAATCTGATTCTAATTTAAGTGGTGCTTTATCGCATCAAATAAAGCTTAAAATACCTATAAAATATATTGAACCGATAAGTCAATTTACCACTACAACAAAAAACAAAAACACTCCCATAGACTGTTTAATCATTATTTCAGGCATTGAACCTGAACGTAGTAAATTAGAAGAAAAACTAAAAGCATTATTTAAAAAATCAAACTATAAAACCATACTAATACAAGGGCGAATTGCTAAGTCACAAAATATTGAAACTATAGGAAATTTAACCATTTACAATTATGCTTTAACCGAAGAATTACAGCAATTAATTCAAAATAGTAAAACTGTCATTTGTCGTTCAGGTTATTCGAGTATTATGGATATGGCAAACCTTCAAAAAAAAGTATTTTTTATACCAACAACTGGTCAAAATGAACAAGAATATCTAGCCAAACATCTTAAAAAACAAAACATTGCTCCTTTTGCCAATCAAAATAAGTTCTGTATTGAAGATTTAGAACAGTTAACTCATTTTAATGGTTTTAATATAACAACAAATACTAGGAATTGGCAAGAATTATTCCAAATATTTGAATAAAAAAGCTAATTTTGTAGTATGAATAAAGAATTAAAAAAATCACTCCCCGTTTTAATAATTTTCGTGCTTTTTAGTATAGGAATGGTAGCTACCATAATGCATTTTTTAACGCCAACAAAAGTGCTTCCTGTATTTAATCCTGCAGATATTAATCCAGATTTGGTCGATAAATCACTCCAAGACAAAAGAAAATACCACACCATAGCAGATTTCAGCTTATTTGACCAAAATGGCGATACCATTACACAAAAAACCTATAAAAATAAAATATATGTAGCTGATTTTTTCTTTACAACCTGTCAATCTATTTGCCCAAAAATGAGCTCAAACATGCAGCTACTTCAAGATAAATATAAATTGGACAATGATATTAAGCTATTATCACATTCTGTCACGCCAGTGATAGATAGTATTCCTGTATTGCGTCGTTATGCCGATGAAATGGATGCCATTGATAGTATTTGGCACCTCTGTACCGCAGAAAAAAAACAAATCTATGCATTAGCACGTAAATCTTATTTTGCCGTATTAGACAAAGGGGATGGTGGTGCTCAAGATTTTATCCATACCGAGAATTTTATTTTAGTAGATAAAAAAAGACGCATACGCGGTTTTTATGACGGTACTAACAGTGAAGATATCAAACTCTTAATGAATGACATTGAAACGCTCAGAAAAGAGTATGAGTAAGATTACAGCCAATTACTCACACTTGCGTATAGTAATGTTTTCTCATTTGTTTTTAAATAGCACCCGCAAAATCTTGTTCCTCGATTTCCTTATCCGTTAAATTTGTAACGGCTGCCTAAGTAAAACACACTACAATGTTAGGTACTATTCTAATAGAAAAAGCACCTTCATTTTTTAAAATGAAGGTGCTTTTATTATTTAAGTTCGAATTTATTATTGTTTTATAATTTTAAATTCAGCTCTTCTGTTCTTTTGATGTTCTTCTGATGTACATCTCACACCATCTTTACATCTATTTAGCAATTGACTTTCACCATATCCAAATGCTTGAATTCTGTTTGAGTCAATTCCATTTTGCACAAGATAGGTTCTAATTGCTTGAGCTCGTTTCATTGATAATGATTTATTATATACTTTAGTACCACGAGAGTCGGTATGAACACCAACAACAAGCTTCATTTCGCTACATTCTTTCATTATACTGACTATTTTATTTAATTTAATTTTTGCAATCTCTTTAATAGAGTATTTATTAAAACCAAAATATACAGCGTTTAAAGTAATATTATCAAGTTTTGATTGGCAATAATCTATTGTGCGTTTGTTTAAGACAATATTTTTAATCAAAGTCAAATTTGCATCAGTCACTATAGGTGTAGTTGCTTTAAGATAATTTTTTGCTTCGGTAATTAATTTGAATCTTGATGAACACGGTAGCTCAAATTCATATTTAGTATTAGGTGCTACATCTTTTGTGTCAATTAGTTTGTCATCTTTATCATAAGCTTTTACAACAGCACTTGTAGTGATTTTGTTGTTCCCCTCATCTAAAATGTATCCAGAAACAATTTCAGCACATGGCTTTGCCTCTACAGATTTTTTAACTTTGTATGTAAAAGAATAGATATCGTCCTTACCCTTTCCTCTTCTTCTGTTAGAAGAAAAATAGCCTTCATTAGCATCTTTCTTTTTTACAAAGGCAAAATCATCTGCTACAGTATTAAGTTGTGATAAATTAGTGATTTTAGCTCCATCTGATGCTAAATTAGCATAATAGATATCCAAATTACCTTTACCACCTTGACGATCTGAAGAAAAATACAATATATTATCTTCACTAATAAAAGGAAAATTTTCTTTTGCAGTAGTATTAATTTTGTCACCTAGATTAATTGGTTGTTCAAATGTACCATTACTATTAATAGTAACTTTATAAATATCTGTTTTACCGTATCCTCCTGGCATATCAGATGTAAAATACATGGTCTTACCATCTGAACTAAAAGAGGGGTGAGCAATAGAATAATTTACATTATTTAAACTTATAGGCTTTATGTTAGTCCATTTTGTGTCACTAGAAACATCACCACGGTAAATTCCTAAATTTGCATATCCTTTTTGGTCTTTTTTTAGTTTAAAATTATGATAATTATTTCTTGTAAAATAAACCGTTTTAAAATTATTAGCAAAACTAGGATTAGATTCATTGTAAGGTGTTTTCGCTTTTCCTTTAACAGTTGTTATAGTTTTAATGCTATCATTTGATACTATAAACAGGTCTAAAAAAGGTTCATTGTTTTCCTCCCAAACACTTTTTATTATTTGACTTTTTTTAGGAGAGCTGAATATAATTTTATTATCCTTAAAATACGAAACACCAAAATTTGAGTATTTATTATTAATTTTTTCTACATTTTTAATAATGTATGTGCTATCTGTTTCACTTTGTGCTATGATAAATTGAAAATTTATAAAAAGCAATAAATATATTATGTTTTTCATTTTATTTTTATTTTTTGTTTAGAAAAAGCGTGGTGAAGCAACGTCTCTTTTACTGAAATTAAGATCATACTGTAAAAAAACTTCATGCGAACCACTGTTAAACTCTTTTAAGCGAGATAGTGAGTAATCATATGAATAACCAACTCTAAAATCTCTTGAGACTAAATAAGCTAGTAACACATCTAAAGAATCATCAAAACGATACGATAAACCTGCTTCAAATTTCTTTTGCCATAATGCATTTAAAGACAAATCCCAAGAAATTGGAGCATTAGGTGCTAGTTTAAACATTACAGAAGGTTTAATATCTAATTTTTTGTTGATTTCAAAAACATAACCACCTGTCAGAAAACTATGCATTTCTTCACTAGCTTTTGCTATATTTGAATTGTCAAAATGTGGGTCTTTAAGCATATTCGGAACTGACACACCAACATAGTATTTTTCTGTATAGAAATAGGCTCCAATTCCTATATTTAAAAATGTTTTAGAAATATTATCTCTCAATAGGGCATCTTGCCCTATTGTTCCGTCTGGTGCTAATAGCGTTGACAAATTACCATTAAAAAATGAAGCTCCAGCTTTAATCCCTAAAGCTAATTTCATATCACCATCAAAATCTAGCGTATATGAAACATCTGTATGTACATTGGTCTCAGTTACAGGGCCAATTTTGTCAGAAACAAAAGACAAACCTAAACCCAATTGATGCCCGATAGGAGCATGGATATTAAATGTATTTGTTTGAGGTGCTCCGTCTATATTCACCCATTGCATACGTGATAATAGTCCAGCACTTAATGTACCTCTACTACCTGCATACGCAGGATTTACAATATTCATATTATACATATAATGTGTATACTGAGGGTCTTGTTGAGCAGAGGCATCAACAGTAATAATTAGTAATAGTATTATAAATAAATTTTTCATGTCTAATTTTTTAATAGTTAACATACACCCAACCTTGTATTGGGTCTAAATCATCTTGGTTGAAATCAATGATGTAATAATAAGTACCTGCAGGAACTTTTTTATCTTTATATGTACCATCCCACCATTGCGGATTTGCTGCACCATTATTGGCATATTCATAAATTACTCCTCCCCATCTATTGAAGATTGTTATTTTGAAATTTGGATATCCGGAAACTGCAGGAATAATAAATAAATCATTATCTCCATCACCATTTGGTGTAAATCCATTTGCAATAAGATTACAAGGGTTAGGATCTAAATAATTAGGAATAGAATCACAATCATCATCAAACCAATCTCCATTTTGATTACTATCTTCTTCAATTGTCAATATACCATCATCATCATCATCATTATCAAGATAATCAACAATCCCATCTCCATCAGTATCTCCATTAAATTCTAATCCATTTAAAACGCCATCATTATCACAATCTTCTGTTGGCCAATCATTGGTAACCAAAACAGTTGCGCTAACATTTCCACAAGGAGCTGTACCCACAATGGTATAGGTATATAGTCCACTTGGATCTACTGAAGGTTCAAATACATTTGTTCCGCTTGCTAATGTTGGAGACCAAGTTCCTGTAGTATTAGTAGTTCCTAAAAGGGCTAAAAGGTCAATTGAGTTACAAGTAGCATTAGTACTAGTATCTGTTCCAGGATCATTTGGAGCAACAATAGTAATATCATTTGTACTAATATCATTTGTACATATTCCATTTCCAGAAACTTCATAACTTATTGTCACTGTTCCAATATTAAGCGCTGTTACACTTCCAGTATTATCAACTGTAGCTACTGCTGTATCACTAGAAGTCCAAGTTCCGCCAGCATCTCCATCACTAACTAAAGTTGTTGCGCTACCAAGGCATAAAGAATTTGCGCCAGATAACACTCCTGCATTAGGAAGATTATTTACTGTAAGAGATAACGTGCTCGTAGTGTTAACACTACAAGGAGAAATTCCTGTAACTGTATAAGAAATGATTGCAGTTCCTACTGCTACAGAAGTAACCACACCATTTGCATCTACAGTAGCAATAGTGGTGTCACTAGATGTCCAAGTTCCGCCAGCATCTCCATCTGATGTTATAGTAGTACTATCTCCAAGACATAGATCCTGATTTCCCGTCAATGTACCTGCATTTGCTGGTGCAATTATTGTTATGTCTAATGTTGAAGCATCAGAACAAGTTCCTTGTGTAACTGTATATGAAATTGTAGCTGTTCCTCCTGCTACAGAAGTAATCACCCCATTAGCATCTACCGTTGCTATAGTGTCATCACTTGAAGTCCATGTTCCATTACTAGTACCAGTCGATGTAAATGTACTTGAATCTCCAAGACATATTGACTGTGTACCACTTAATGTTCCTGCATCTGCTGCTGGGTTTACCGTTACTGTTACAGTATCTGTAGCAATACAACCTCCATTTCTTAAAATGGTTAATGTAAACGTTTCAGTACTTCCTCCAACAAAAGTTGGTTGCGCTATAGTTGCATCACTTAAGTTTGTAGCAGGCGTCCAAGAGTATGTATAGTCAGCATTGTTCGCTATTCCTTCTAATACATTAAAATATAGTGGCGTTGTGTCAGTGTCACATATACAAGTATTATCTAATTGGTTAATAGTTAATAATAGATTACAAGCTTGATTTGGAGCGGCTATAAAAGTAATCGTTTCATCAACACTTGAGTTAGCAGCTATAGCATTTGCTATAGTTGAAGTCCCAATTGGCACATCACCTAAATCAACTATTCCATTTGAATTAGCATCATAATAGGCTTTAACAATAGCTCCCGCATCTAATATTTCATTAGAAATATTGGCTATAGTCAAACAGCGCCTTGGATTAGCAATGCCAGTGTGGCTGGTTATGTTTGGTGTCGTTATACCGATTTATTAGTTATTTCTCAAACACTTGAAACAAGCATTTTTGAAACAATTAATCCTGAAATAAAGTATGTTCCTGTTCTTAAAGCATTACAATTCTCTAATTTTGATGCTAATGATGAAGTAATCATCTACACGATTACAGGTAATGCGATTGCCAAATTTAAAGTGCAGCACAAAATTTTATCAAATAATTACCGAAAAGGAATCTACATTGTACAAGTGCGTACCAAAAATGGAATGATTGCCAAAAAAATAATTATTTAGTGTACTAATTCGGTTATTTTAATATTTTTATCATTCCTCCGATGGTAGCTTTGTTTTTTACATTTTTTGGCTTTCCTTTAATATAAATTTCACCGCCTAAATTGGCAGTTGCTTTGATACGTTCGGTTACAAAAAGTTCTATTTCTCCTCCAGAGGTTGCTTTGGCAGTTGCCGTATCTGATTGTAGCGAAAATCCTTCGTATAAGCCTCCTGTATTGGCTATTGCATTTTGGTTTTTTGCTGTTCCGTCCAATATTATAGAACCGCCAGAAATGGTTTTAACATCCAAATCATTGACTACTATATTCAATTGTATTGTAGCTCCTTCTTGTGCTTTTACAGTTAAGGTGTTTTGCTCAAATACTTCTTTACTTCTTATTGATGAGCCTTCATTAGCATCAATCAAATCCAATGTTTTATAATATACTTTAATATAAAGGTCCTCGCCCCAAATTTTCTTTCCTAATTTAGCCGAAATTTTAAGTGTTCCATTTACATTTTTTACAATTATTTCTTCGGTATCATCGCCAAATATAGCAACGTGTTGTTCGCTAGCTTTATGTAGTGTAACGCGTAAGCCGTTGTAGGTTTTTACTGTATTAAAATCGCTAATATTAACGGTGCGTTTCTGTGCAAATAAAGCTGTAGAAACAAGAACTAGGGTGATCATTACATATTTTTTCATTTTCTATTGTTTTTATATTATTATTTATCAAAAACCATACCTTTATATTAAAGACGACATAAAAAAGATTTTGTGACAAAATAGATTGCCTATAAGGCAAAAGACGACTTCGTAGTAAGAAGATTGGAAATACGACTTTACTTTAATTAAAAAAAGACCGAAGGCATAAAGTTACATTCGGTCTTTTTTTAATTTTTATTTCTATTCTTAATTAAATTAGCTCACTATTCGCAATTTCTTCAAGCTACTATTATTGAGTTTTGAAGCAGCATAAGCGGCATCTACATGGAATTCTTTAATAGTACTTCCTGGTAATTCAAACATAGCATCCATAAATATAGCTTCACAAAGTGAGCGCAAGCCACGAGCTCCTAATTTGTAAACAAGAGCTTGCGCTACTATATAGTTAAGCGCATCTTCTGCAATGGTAAATTTCACACCATCCATTTCAAAAAGCTTTTCATACTGTTTGATAATAGCATTTTTTGGCTCTGTAAGAATAGAACGCAGCGTTTTTGCATCTAATGGATACATATAAGTCAATGCAGGTAATCGTCCTATAATTTCAGGAATCAAACCAAACTTACGAATATCTTTTGGTGTTATGTATTTAATGATATTTTCTTTGTCTACATCATCGCCAGTCATAGAGGCATTAAAACCTACAGCTTGCATATTTAAACGCTGCTGAATAATTTTTTCAATACCTGCAAAGGCGCCACCTGCTATAAACAAAATATCTTTGGTGTTTACTTGTATAAATTTTTGATCAGGATGTTTACGTCCGCCTTTTGGCGGTACATTAACTACAGAGCCTTCCAGTAGTTTTAGTAAGGCTTGCTGCACACCTTCTCCAGAGACATCACGCGTTATAGATGGATTATCACCTTTGCGTGCTATTTTGTCTATTTCATCTATAAAAACAATACCGCGCTCTGCATTTTCTACACTATAATCTGCTGCTTGAAGCAATTTGGTTAATATATTCTCAACATCTTCACCTACATAACCTGCTTCTGTAAGTACTGTAGCATCCACAATAGCCAAAGGTACATTTAGCATTCTTGCTATGGTTTTTGCCAAAAGGGTTTTACCTGTACCGGTATCTCCTACAAGAAGTATATTACTTTTTTCGATTTCTATATCATCTGTAGTTTTTGCTTGCAATAAACGTTTGTAATGATTGTAAACCGCTACAGCAATCACACGTTTAGATTGTTCTTGCCCGATGATATATTGATTGAGAAATTCGAAAATTTCTGCGGGACGTTTGAGCTTCAACTCTTTTTCAGAAATATCAAGTGCATCAGTTACGAGTTCTTCTTCTACAATACCGTAGGCTTGCAAGATACATTTATCACAAATATGCGCATCTATACCAGCTATTAATAAATCTGTTGCTGTTTTTTCTTTCCCACAAAAGGAACACGTCAATTCGTCTTTAGCCATTATTTACGTATTAATATTTCGTCTATCATTCCGTATGCAAGTGCTTCTTCTGCAGTCATCCAATAATCACGGTCAGAGTCTTTTTCTATTTTTTCAAATGATTGCCCTGAGTGTTTTGAAAGTATCTGATACAATTCATCTTTAAGTTTTAAAATTTCACGAGCAGTAATCTGTATATCAGAAGCTTGTCCTTGCGCTCCTCCTAGTGGTTGGTGAATCATAATGCGAGAATGTGGTAATGCTGCACGCATACCTTTTTCTCCTGCGCCCATAAGCACTGCGCCCATAGAAGCTGCCATACCTGTACAGATAGTCGCTACACGTGGTTTGATAAACTGCATTGTATCGTAGATACCTAAACCAGCATAAACACCTCCCCCTGGAGAGTTAATGTATATCTGAATATCTTTGCTAGAATCAATACTTTCTAAAAATAATAATTGTGCTTGTATAATATTGGCAACATGGTCATCTATTCCTGTTCCTAAAAACAAAATTCTGTCCATCATCAAACGAGAGAACACATCCATTTGTGTAACATTCATTTGACGTTCTTCCATAATATACGGTGTCATACTACTTACTATTTTGTTGTAGTACATACTATTAATACCGTGATGTTTTGTTGCGTATTTTTGAAATTCTTTTCCGTAGTCCATAAAGTTTTTTATAAAATTCTTGTTGCAAAGATACAAAAAATACTAGAGATACAATATGTTAAGATAGCCACTTCGTGTGGAATAACAGTTGGTTTCTGTAATTATTTCTTAATAAAAAGTTAAAACGGCATTGTTTTTGATGATTTTTATTGAAAAAAGAATTATGAAAAATAGTGTGTTTTATCTCAGTTTAATAAGTTTGTTTACGATGGTTTCTTGTGTAAGTTTTGGAAAAATTCATACCGTTAATGATGATTTTAAAAATGAGCATAAAACCTATGTAAAATTTGAACATAGCGCAGTGCCATTAGAAAAAAAATTCTTTACGCCTAATAAAAAATTTGATACAAAATGGGAGAAAATAACTCATGCTAATGATGATAAAAAGTATGCTATGACTGTTTATACACAAGCTTATGAAAACCAAACATTAACCTCTGATTTTTATATAAAAACAGATTCAAAATCATATAAAATACGTTTTAATACAATCAAAAACAACAGAAGAGAAGGGTATGATACCAATGAAAACATCAGACGAGAAAACGATAGTTTAACGGTAATTACAAAAGAAAATACTGTCTATTATTATGATGACGTTAAGGCAAAAGCAGTATTGGATAAAGCATTAATCAACGCGATTAAAAATAGTGAAAATATACAAATACGCATCTATCTTGATGAGGATGCTTACACCATTAGACTGAGTAAAGCTAAAATAAATACTTTAAAAAAAGCATTTGATAAGGAGTAGTTAAAATGCTAACGTAACCACATAACCTTCGTGACTGCGTACATTAAAAACAGTGCCGTCTTCAAACAATAGATATTGCCCTTTAATACCGATAATTTTTCCTGTAATGCTGTCATTATTGGCTAATTTTGTACTTTTTATTTTTGTAGGATATTTTTTTACAGGATATTTAATCGTATATTTTGTAACATCTGTTACGATGTAATCTTGTACTTCTTTAGGTAAATGCGGTATCATTTCCTCACGTTTAGCTAATAAATCTACTGGATCTACATCATTTTTAAGCATTTTTTTCCAGCTGGTTTTGTCTGCAACATAATCTTTTAGTGCTACTTCGGCAACACCTGCCAAATACCGATTTGGCGTTTCCAACAATACAGTTGCTTCACTTGCTCCTTGGTCTATCCATCGTGTAGGAATTTGCGTTTTGCGCGTGACACCCACTTTTATCTCACTTGACAAGGCCAAATATACAATATGAGGTTTTAGCTGTACTGCTTTTTCATAGTTCAAATCACGATCTTCAATATCAAGATGTGCGGTACTTAATTCAGGTTTCATTATCCAGTCTCCTGCTTGTGGTGATGCCATAAAACAAGCATAACAAAAGCCTTGAGCAAAAATCTTTTTATCTTTGCCACAACCACAACATTGATAGCTATGAAAAGCAACTGTTATTGTCTTGTCAATTAATTCATTGACATGAATAAGCGCCTGTTCAGTTTTAAGATAATACTGCACCTCATCAGTCTGTTCAGTTATCATTTTGTGTAAGGCAAGTTTATAATCCATCATTTTAGTACATTTGCAGCCAAAGATACACTTTTAGGCTAGAAAATAGAATTGTATTTTGTAAAAGTTAAATTGCGCAATACTTTTTAATACAGCAATAAAAGATTACTCATCATTAATTTAATTATTAGAAAAAAAAGAAGCATTTTTGCTTAAAATTAGAATAGCAAAAGATTATGCAAAAAAAATGGGTTTATTTATTACTCCTTGCTTTTATATGGGGAACATCTTTGTTTTTTATAAAAAAAGCAACATTAGGTTTTGATGGTTATCAAGTTGGCGCATTGATTATGGTTTTCTCTGCTTTTATTCTTTTACCATTTGGTTTTAAATCGTTGCAGAAAGTCAAAAAAAAGCATTTTAGTGCTTTACTTATCATCGCTTTGTTTAGTACTTTTATTCCTTCGTTTATGTTTACTATTGCCATAGGAAAGGTTGGTGTATCCATAACCTCAATACTTAATTCGCTTACACCGCTAAACACGCTTTGGTTGGGTGTGGTTTTTTTTGGAATGAAATTTAGTAAAAACCAGCTTATTGGGCTGAGTATTGGTTTATTAGGTTTGCTTATTTACTTTTTAACAGGAAATTTCTATCAAGGAAGCGGCGAGTATATTTGGTCTCTTTTGGTTGTTTTTTCTTCTATTGGTTACGCTTTGAATACCAATTTGATAATGACTAAGCTCCGTGATTTGGATGCATTGAGCATCACTACAGCTACTTTTCTAATCACACTTATTCCTGCATTATTGGTGCTGTATTATGCTGACTTTTTCACTATATATGAGCATACTCCAAGGCAGCAAAGTGCTTTATTATACATTCTTTTTAAAGCAGCAATAGGAACTGCTTTTGCAATGGTTGTTTATAATAAGTTAGTACAGATATCTTCTCCTGTTTTTGCCTCTTCAGTTACCTATTTGATTCCTGTTGTGGCTTTAGTTTGGGGGTATTTTGATAATGAAATCATCAATACATGGCAGTTTATAGCTGGAATATTGATACTATTAGGTGTTTATATTGGTAATAGACAAGAACCTCAAAATGCTAATTAAACCTGAAAATATTAAATGGTTTTACCTAGTGCTTTTGGCATTAATATGGGGAAGTTCTTTTATATTGATGAAAAATGCATTAAAAGGTTTTTCGCCCATGCAAGTGGGTGCGTTGCGTATTGTATTTACAGCTGTAGTTGTTTTAGTCTGGGGTTTTGGTCGTTTAAAAACGATACAAGCACAGCATTGGAAAGCAATAGTTTTAATTGCATTATTTTCTACAATTATCCCTGCTTTGTTGTTTCCTATAGCTATAAGCCATATTGATAGTTCGATTACCGCGGTGATTAATGCTGTTACACCATTGAATACCATTATAATTGGTTTTTTAATTTTTGGTTTTACCTTTAGAAAAGATCAGATTTTGGGTGTGGTTATCGGGTTTTTAGGAACAGCTTCATTAATATTGATAGGTGCAGATACGCACCCTAATCAGAATTATTTTTATGCCATTTTTGTGGTTGTTTCTTCTTTGGGTTATGCGCTCAATGTAAATCTAATCAAAAGTAAACTTCATGATTTGGAACCGCTGGCTATAACCGTTGGTCCTTTTGCACTGGCATTACTTCCAATGCTTTTTGTATTGTGGTATGTTGGTTTTTTTGATGTGTATCAAGGTACAACGGTTCAAAATAATGCGCTGCTTTATGTTGGTATTCTCGCTTTGGTAGGAACGGCTTTTTCTAAGGTAATATTTAATAAATTAGTTCAAATATCTTCTCCTGTTTTTGCTACATCCGTTACGTATTTAATACCAATTATAGCCTTGATTTGGGGTGTTTGGGATGGTGAAAAAATTGTTTTTTGGCAAGTAGTTTCTGGTTTTGTGATACTCATTGGAGTGTATTTGGCTAATCGAAAACGGTAATTAAGAATTTTTTATTTTATCTTCATTCATAATATCATTTTTATTATGAATTGTAAGCGAGAACGGTTTGTGTAAGATTTCGTTGCATAAATTTAGCAATAAATTTTACACATTGTTAGCCGCAGTATTTTTTTATTTCAAGGTGTCAGTTAAAATCAGTTTTTCAGACATTTTAACCTTTCCTTTTTTGGAAATAGTATAAATTCTTTCAAACACTCTTTTTATTCCAATTTTAGATTCATCTCTCTCATTATAATCTTCGTATGTCATTTTGTAAACAGAATCGTTTAAAAATTCTCCATACTTTTCATCATAATAACCACCATCTCCACAAGAACCAGCAACAGGAAATCTGTCTATAATTTTTCCTTTTTTATCAAAAATATAATAAGTTATTCCTTCACAATATTCACCTTCTCGCTGCCATAAAATTGTAACTTCCTTAAGTTCCGAATTTCTGTTTTGAATCGAATAGAAAAAGTCCAAATCTATACTTTGGTCAGAAACTCCTTGGTAATTTATTGAAGTGTCTTGATAAACAGAAAAGAATTCACTTTCCGTCAGTTTGTGGTAATGATTTTTCCTTTTTCCCCAATCAATAGAATCCATAGAAAAAGATTCCAAATGTTCAAATTTGAATTTATGTTTATTAACATTCAAATCAAATGAACATGTATCTATTTTTATTTCCGAGTTTTCAATCTTTTCTTTTCCCTTGTTTTTACAAGATAGAAACGATATAATTATTATCAAAATCAGTATGACGTTTTGTTTTTTCATATTGTGGCAAACTATAGTAAATAAGGACAAAAACTCCAAATAACATTCAATCAATCTAATAATTCAATCGGAATTTGATATAAGTTATCGCTTTGCCTTTGTCAAGATATTGTTGCTCATAAAAAGTTTGTACTTCACGGACTATAGCTGGAGATTCTGAATTATTATAGACATTGTGATGCGCATAGAGTACTTCTTGCCCTTCACCGTGAAGAAGTCCCAGCGTGTAACCGTGCATAAACTCGCTATCGGTTTTAAGGTGCATTAAACCATTTTTTTGAAGTACTTGGTGGTATTTTACCAAGAAACTATGGTTGGTTAAGCGATGTTTTGTACGTGTGTATTTTATTTGAGGATCTGGGAAGGTAATCCATATTTCGCTAACTTCATTTGGCGCAAAAACTTCGGTAATGAGTTCTATTTGTGTACGAACAAAAGCTACATTTTCTAGATTTTCTGCTAATGCTATTTTGGCACCACGCCAAAAACGAGCTCCTTTGATGTCAATACCAATATAGTTTTTTTCGGGGTTTCGTTTAGCAAGCGCTAAGGTATATTCGCCTTTTCCACAACCTAATTCAAGAACAATAGGATTGTTGTTTCCAAAAAATGCAGCCCAATTACCTTTGTGCTGAAAATCTTGATTCAATAATGCTTCACGCGTTGGCTGAATAACATTTTTGAAGGTTTCGTTTTCTTTGAATCGTTTGAGTTTATTCTTACTTCCCATTACTACTGTTCTAAAATTTTGGCGAAAATACAAAAAAGTATTAATCATAGGCTTAGTTTTGATTAGGATTTTATAATACAATATTAATAGTTTCTTCCCCTTGGGGAGATTACTGTTGAAGAAACGGTAGCTCATTTTTCTACTTCTATTTTGATTGCGATCTATTTTTATGTAATATTACAATCTAAATTTTTTTATAAAAAACAAAAATATCAATACTTCAAATCAATATTATTTTTACCTCTTAACAGAGTTTGCTATTGCGCTCATTGGTGCTTTTTTGCTCTTGGCTATCTGGAGTGAAATTCAGCGCCAGTTCAAACGAAAATTAGCAACTGAGGTTCATATAAAACGTAAAGATAAAGGGCTTTTGTATTTAGGTTTGGCAATTTCAGTTTGGTCTTTTTCTGCTTTCTTAAATATTATCTATTATCATTTTGATGTGGATAATTGGCTTAAAATCATTAGTCAAAATATGTTTTCTATTCTCAATAGTCTTTTTTTGATTTTGGCTTTGTATTATTTTGATCATTCCCCCAATTATATTTATAATAACAAAAAGAGTATTAAACGTATTATTATTTTCTTTGTAGTACTCTCTTTACTCTCTTTAGTTTTAGCATTTACACTAGGTGATACTTTGGTAGCCTATGGTTTTAGGTTGAACACGCTTCCAGACTTATTGCTTTCTGCTGTACTCTCTTGGTTTTTGATACTTACTCTTTTTCGTACTTTTAGAAGTAAAAATCTACATCATGTTGCTATTTTATCGGTATTGAGCGTTGTTTTACTTTTTCTAGCACAGCTTTATTTGGTTTTTGATCTCAATGATTTTGATTTGTATATTGACTGGATTAAAATACTATCCAAAACTACATTGATTTTTCTGTTTTTGGTATTGGGTACTATTTGGGTTATTGAATTGGCTCAACTACCAGAGGCTAAAACAATGAAAATACATTTTACAACTTGGAATCAATTGGTATTAACTATTCCTGCCAAAAACATCATCAATAAAGAAGTTTCTTTTGGTAAGAAAACAACACAGTTTAACAATTTACTCAAATTTGCTATTCGTAGAAAATATGCATCTGAAGAACATATGTGTATCGAGGTCTATAATGGCGGTGAAATACTCAACCAAACTTATCTCACACGTATTATTGAAAATATAAACAATATTCTAGAACTGAAAGCAGATGATAAATTAAAGCGGAATGACTTTTTTACGTTTATTGGCAATGCTAAATACAGTTTACGTTTTCTTCCAGAGCATATTACTATTAATAACGCTCTTTTACAGGAATTTATAGCTAATACGCCTAAAGGAATTTATCGTGAAATTGCCAATTACAAGTAGTTACAATTAGCTATTTTTGCTTATAAGTCTTAATTTAGATTGTATAATTTGAATTTAATTTAGATATTGCCAAAGATTTTCAAAGCAAAAACGCTTCTAGTAATTAAAAAAAGATGTATTTTTAGGAAATTTTTTAAAATAAATTAAAATTAGATTTATGGCAACAGAGACTTTAAAACCACACCAAAAAGAACTTTTTGGACATCCAATAGGGTTATATGTATTGTTTTTTACCGAAATGTGGGAACGTTTTTCATATTATGGCATGCGAGCAATATTGGTAATCTATATGATTGCTACCGCAATAGATAAAAATGGACCAGGTTTAGGTTGGACACGTGTAGAAGCATTACAATTATATGGATGGTATGTGATGCTAGTATATGTTGTTTCTATACCAGGAGGTATTTTGGCAGACAAAGTACTTGGGCAAAAGAAAACGGTGATGCTTGGTGCTCTTATTTTGGTTTTAGGTCATGGAACGCTAGCAATAGACGCTCCTTGGGCATTTTTTACAGGATTGGGACTTATTATTCTAGGTGTTGGCTGTTTGAAACCAAATATTTCTACTATGGTCGGAGGGCTTTATCAAAAAGGAGATATCCGAAGAGATAAAGGGTTTTCAATTTTTTATATTGGTATTAATTTAGGTTCACTTTTGGCAACATCTATAATTGGAATTGTTGTTGCAAAATGGGGCTGGCATGCTGGTTTTGGATTGGCAGGTATAGCCATGTTATTTGGACTTATTGTTTATGTTTGGGGACAAAAATATATTGCACACGTTGGTAATAAACCAACAGTTCAAGAAAAACAAGATGATGTTTCTTTGATTTCTATTTTTATGGAATTATTCAAATCTCCTATGCATTTGGCAATAGTTGCTGTTTTGTTAGCACTATCTATTTATGCAGGATTAACATTTGAAGGCGTAGATCATTGGGGTTATGGTATTTTGTTTATTTTCTTATCCTTAGTTGTAGGTTTAATGATGATGATCTATAAAAGCTTAGAGACACAAGTAGCCAAAGATCGTTTTTTGGTATTACTTCTTTCGTTCTTTTTGGTCGTTGTTTTTTGGGGTGCATTTGAGCAAGCAGGTGGTTTAATGAGTATATATACTGAGACTAAAACGAATAGAATGCTATTTGGTTATGAAATACCAACTCCGATGTTTCAAGGGCTTAATGCAGGGTTTATTTTGATTTTTGCAGTTGCTTTAGCCAATTTTTGGGCAAAACGAAAAATCAAAAATAAAGAGGCTTCCTCGTTATTCAAAATGGCCGTTGGAACTATGATTATGGGCTTTGGCTTTGTGTTTATGGTTTTTGCAGTTAGAGATTTTGAAGCCAATGGTAAATCAGCTATGATATGGTTGGTATTAGCTTATCTATTTCACACTATTGGAGAGTTGAGTTCATCACCAGTATCACTGTCTTTTGTAACCAAATTAGCCCCTGTAAAATATGCCTCTTTAATGATGGGCTTGTATTTTGCAGCAACAGGATTAGGAGGGAAAGTAGCCGGAATTATTGGTGAATATTCACAGTTAAAACCTTATAAAGGTGTAGTTACTGCCAATAAAGAGGCAATTAATAAATTTGTAAGCAAAGATACTTTAGAGCTGTATAATCATATTAATAAAAAAACATATAAAGCATTCGATTATCCAATTAATAAAGATAAAGAATTTGTAATAAAAACAAATGCCTATTTAGGCAATGACAAAGTCGTTTTTGAAGATGCAAAAACACAGCAATCAATACAATTATTTTCAGTATCAGAAACAGAAAAAAAGGATAATTTATCGCGTTTAAAAGCGTATTTAAAAGAAAATAATAGTACTAAAGCAAAACCGTATCACGCAAATATAAAATTCAAAAAAGATGAAGAAAAAACAAAAATAATAGCAAATGTAGGTGATGGTAAAGATTATGCCATATCTTTTGTATTGGAAGAGCAACAAAGCAAGCAAGAATTTAAAACATTTTTAGGTATTACTATCTTTACTGTTGTTTTTGGATTACTAGTCATTGCGTTGCTTAAACCATTAAAACGTTTAACCCACGGAGCCGAAGATGATGAACACGAAATACACGATGAAACCGAAGGTTTTGAATTAGCAGAATAAATTAAACATAAAAAACAATCCTTACGGTTTGAAACTGTAAGGATTGAATTAACATAAATTTTATAAAATGAGTACAGAAAAAAAATCTTTTGGAAGTTTATTAGCTTCTTTTAAAAAAACATTTTGGATTGCATCTGCAATGGAGCTTTTTGAACGTTGGGCTTGGTATGGTTTATTTGCAGTATTTGCACTATATTTAACAGGATCTACAGATGAAGGTGCTTTAGGGTTTACCCATGTTGAAAAAGGACAAATAATGGGTTTTGTTACTTCAATTTTATACTTTTTACCTATTCTAACAGGTATTATGGCAGATAAAATAGGTTACAAACGCTCATTAATTATTGCATTTTTAATGTTAGCTGGTGGATATTACTTTATGGGAGAAGTAACTACAGTGTCTAGTATGTTTCTAGCGTTTTTGTTTACTGCATTAGGTGCTGCAATTTTTAAACCAGTCGCATCAGCTATTGTAACAAAATCTACCAACGATGAAAATTCTACTCTAGGTTTTGGAGTTTTCTATATGATGGTTAATATTGGTGGTTTTATTGGCCCTGCAATGTCTTCTAATTTAAGAACAGAATACGGTTGGAAGCTTATCTTTATCCAAGCAACTGTCGTAATATTAATCAATTTAGTAATTGTCTTATTTTTCTTTAAAGAACCTTATAGAGAAATTAATAAAGGTGAAACTTTTAGAGAGGCAATTGTTGATGCATTTAAGAAAATATGGGAAGCAGTTTCTGATATGCGTTTAACCATATTATTATTAATTATGGTTGGTTTTTGGACGATGTTCAATCAGTTATTTTACACTTTGCCTACTTTTATAGATGATTGGATTGATACTAAAGCTTTGCATAATTCTATTGCAGATTTTTCTCCTTGGTTAGCTGGCTTGATGAGTGGTGGTGGTGATTCAGTAAATCCAGAAATGTTAATTAATATTGACGCGGGATTTATTGTGTTATTTCAGATAATTGTATCGTATTTTGTAATGAAAATGCGTCATATTAATGCTATGATTATGGGATTAATTGTTGCCGCTATTGGTGTTGGCTTAACTTTTTATTTCAATAATGGTTTCTATACCATTTTAGGAATTATGATTTTTGCTATTGGCGAAATGATGTCAGGTCCTACATTATCTTCTTTTATAGCGATGATTTCTCCTAAAGGAAAAGAAGCATTATATCAAGGTACATATTTTCTTCCTGTTGCTTTTGGAAATTTCTTTACTGCATTTATTTCAGGTAATTTGTATCAAGCTTGGTCGGATAAATTAAGCCTTTTGCAAACCGAAATGGCTAA
>JALSVQ010000065.1 GCA_027073495.1 Flavobacteriaceae bacterium
TATGGTATCTGCTATTGATGCATTAGTTTCCAAAAATGATGTTATTGTTTATGATATGGACACCCATGCTTGTATCATTGATGGTGTGAGACTTCACGCAGGAAAACGTTTTGTTTACAGACATAACGATATGGAAAGTTTTGAAAAAAACTTAAAACGTGCTAAAAAAATGGCAGATGCTAACAACGGAGGTATTCTTGTTATCTCTGAAGGTGTTTTTGGTATGCGTGGTGAACAAGGACGTTTAAAAGAAATTATTGGGTTTAAAGAAGAATATGGCTTCCGATTATTAGTAGATGATGCTCATGGTTTTGGTACTTTAGGGCAAAATGGACGTGGAACAGGTTTTGAACAAGGCGTTCAAGATGGTATCGATGTTTATTTTGCTACGTTTGCTAAATCTATGGCAGGTATCGGTGCGTTCTTTGCTGGCAGCAAAGATGTGATCCAATATTTACAATACAATATGCGCTCGCAGGTATTTGCAAAATCACTTCCTATGCCAATGGTAAAAGGTGCTTTGAAGCGTTTGGATATGATTCGTAAATCTCCAGAATTAAAAAATAAACTTTGGACAATAACCAATGCCTTACAGAGCGGTCTAAAAGCTGCTGATTTTGATTTAGGAACTACACAAACTTGTATTACACCTGTTTTCTTAAAAGGTGAAGTGCCAGAAGCAATGGTTTTAGTAAAAGATTTACGTGAGAACCATAGTGTATTCTGTTCTATTGTTGTTTATCCTGTTATTCCTAAAGGAATGATGATACTTCGTTTAATACCAACAGCTTCACATACTATTGATGATGTTGAAAAAACAATCGAAGCATTTACAAAAATACGCACAAAGTTGGAAGATGGAACATATAAAAAATTAGCAGAAAGTATTCCACAATAAGTTTTTATAAAACATTTATAAAGCTCAAATTGATTCTGTCAGTTTGAGCTTTTTTAGTTAATAATGAGTATATTCGCATGGAAGTACAAAAAACAATTACTATGGCATCTGAATTAGAAAAATATTTCAAACCTTTTCGAGAAAATATAGTCGGCATAGATCAAACGTACGAAACACCTTTTGGAACAAAAAAGATTATCTATACCGATTGGACTGCAAGCGGTAGAAATTATAAACCAATAGAAGATAATCTGCGCAATAACTTTGCGCCATTTATTGGCAATACACATACTGAAACATCGGTAACGGGAACAGCTATGACTATGGCGTATCACAAAGCAAGAGCCATTATCAAAAAACATGTCAATGCAGGAGTAGATGACGTACTCATCACTACAGGAACAGGTATGACAGGGGCAATTAATAAGTTTCAGCGTATTTTAGGACTTAAAATTTCTGACAACCTAAAACCCTTTACTACAATACCTGATGAACTAAAACCAATTGTATTCATCTCACATATGGAACACCATTCCAATCAAACATCGTGGTTAGAAACCATCGCTGACGTCGAGATTATCCCTTGGGATAACGATGGTTTACTGTGCTTAAAATCATTTGATAAATTATTAAAAAAACACAAAAACAGAACATATAAAATTGCCGCTATAACAGCGTGTTCAAATGTTACCGGTATTCAGCCACAATATTACGAAGTTGCAAAACGCATTCACCAAGAAAAAGGACTTTGTTTTGTAGATTTTGCCTGCTCTGCGCCATACGTTACTATAGACATGCATCCAGAAGACAAAGAGGCTTATCTTGATGCTGTTCTGTTCTCACCGCATAAATTTCTCGGAGGTCCTGGTACGAGTGGCGTGCTTATTTTTAACAAAAAACTATATACCAATCACACTCCTGATTGTCCTGGAGGAGGCACAGTAACCTATACAAACCCTTGGGGAACACACGATTTTATAGAAGATATTGAACTTCGTGAAGATGGCGGAACTCCTGGTTTTCTTCAAACCATAAAAACGGCATTAGCTATTCAGCTCAAAGAAAAAATGGGTGTAGCAAATATTCAACAAAGAGAACACGAATTGGTGCAATTGGTTTTTGATAAGCTAAATGGTATTGACAACTTACATTTGTTAGCCCAAAAGCATCAAAATAGATTAGGTGTTTTTTCATTTTATATAGCCAATATTCATTTTAACCTTGTTGTAAAAATATTAAACGACCGTTTTGGTATTCAAACGCGTGGAGGATGTTCTTGCGCAGGAACATATGGGCATTTTTTATTAAATATAGACAATAAAACATCCGAAGAAATAGAAAAACAAGTACTAGAAGGTGCACTTTTTACAAGACCAGGTTGGGTTAGGATGTCAATTCATCCAACGAGTACCAATAAAGAGATTGAATATGTTTGCGATAGCATTATTGCTTTAGCAAAAAATCATAAAGAATGGGCAAAAGATTATACCTATGATAGTTCAAGTAATGAGTACTTGCATAAAGATGAAAAACATTGGATAAAAGATAAAGTAAACAGTTGGTTTACATCATAAAATAAAGCTATGACAAAAGAAGAAATACAAGAATTAAAAGAACTTTTAGAGACAAAGCAAAAAATAGTGCTTGTCCCCCATCGTAATCCTGATGGCGATGCATTAGGCTCTACCTTGGCATTATATCAATATTTCAAAAATCAAAATTTTCACGAAGTAGCATTAGTTTCTCCTAATAATTATCCAGATTTTTTAAAATGGATGCCTTTTCAAGATGAAATTATTGATTTTCAAAATGATACTGAACATGCAAAAGCATTAATTAAGGATGCTAGCATCATATTTACATTAGATTTTAATGCATTAAACCGTGTTGGTTGGGATATGCAGTATGAATTACAAGGCAATAAAAAAGCTACTTTTGTAATGATAGATCATCATCAAGCGCCAAGTGATTATGCCAAATTTATGTATTCTGACACCACTATAGGTTCAACTTGCCAACTACTCTATATGTGGTTGGAGCAACTTGGCGAAAAAGAAAGCATAACTAAAGCCATGGCAACGTGTCTTTATACAGGAATAATGACCGATTCAGGCTCTTTTCGTTTCCCAAGCACATCAAGTTTAACCCATCGAATAGTTGCTCATTTAATAGATTTGGGTATTGACAATGCAGCGATTCACAATGCTGTATATGACCAAAACAGTGAAGATAGATTGCGCTTGCAAGGTGTTGCGCTACAAAACTTAAACGTTTTAAAAGAATATAAAACGGCATACATCACACTCTCAGAAGAAGAACTAAAAGCCAATCATTTCAAAAAAGGTGATACCGAAGGATTTGTTAATTTTGGATTATCTGTAAAAGGAATAATTTTTGCTGCCATATTCATTGAAAATAAAGATGACGGCATTATCAAAATTTCATTACGTTCTAAAGGTGATTTTAATGTTAATGAATTTGCAAGAGCCCATTTTCAAGGCGGAGGTCATAATAATGCTGCAGGAGGAAAATCTGATTTACCGTTAGACGAAACGGTTATAAATTTCGTTAAATTAGTAACTGAATATAAAGAAAAATTAGACGCATGTTAAAACATTATATCTTTCTATTGCTAACTATTAGCTTATTATTTTCGTGTAAAACACCAGAATTACGCGAACCAATTAATACTAAAAGGCAATATAGCTCACAAAAACAAGATGAAGCATATCAAAAAACAATGGAAGATGAGCAAGCGTTATTCAAAATAATACGTGATAAAAATCCAAATAAAAAATTCATCAATTCTGGAAATGGCTTTTGGTATTACTATATCAACAAAATTGACAATGATGCGCCAAAACCAAAATACAGTAATAAGGTAAACTTTAGATATGAAGTTTACAGTATTAATGGCGATACTATTTACAGTGAAAAAGAACTCGGAAAACGCACGTATTACATCGATCAACAAGCTATAATGTCAGGTCTTAAAGACGGGATAAAACTGCTTAAGAAAGGAGAAATCGCACAGTTTTTCTTCCCTAGTTTTAAGGCTTATGGTGTTCACGGTGATGAGAAAAAAATAACAAAACCCAATACCCCTTTGATATGTAAAATCATAATTGATGATATTAGCAAAGAATAATTTTATAAAAAAATAAAAAGTGTAACTTTGTACAAATAAAAAACAATAAATAATATGAAAAAAATAGTAGTAATCTTAAGTTTAGCATTAGTATTTGTTAATTGCAAATCTGCTTATACCAATCTTGATGATGGCCTTTATGCCGATATGGAAACCGCAAAAGGAAATATCATTTTACAGTTAAATTATGAAAAGGCACCCGTAACTGTAGCCAATTTTGTATCGCTTGCAGAAGGAAAAAATCCTGCTGTAAAAGGTGATTTCAAAGGGAAACATTTTTATGATGGACTCACATTTCACCGTGTTATTACCAAAGCTAATGGTGATAAACAAGACTTTATGATTCAAGGTGGTGACCCTCTAGGAACAGGACAAGGCGATCCAGGTTACAAATTTAAAGATGAAGTAAATACAGGATTAAGCTTTGATAAAGCGGGTATTTTAGCAATGGCTAATTCAGGACCAAACACCAATGGAAGTCAATTTTTTATAACAGTAGCACCAACAAAATGGTTAAACAACAGACACACTATATTTGGTAAAACTGTAGATGAAGAAAGTCTTAAAGTAGTAAATGCTATTCGTAAAGACGACAAAATCATCAAAGTAACTATAGTACGTAAAGGAGCTGATGCAAAAGCATTTAATGCAGAAAAAACATTTTCAAATTACCTTAAAAACAAAGGTGCAGAAGCGGAAAAAAAGAAAGCCGCTTTCAAAACAAACTATTTAGACAAAAAAGCAAAAGCAAAAGAACTAGCTTCTGGTTTAAAAATATACACTGAAAAAGAAGGAACAGGAGCTGTTTGTAAAGATGGTCAAAATGTAAAAGTACATTATACACTATACCTAGAAAATGGAAAAAAAATAGATTCTTCTGTAGATCGTGGTCAAGCATTTCCTTTTACATTAGGAAAAACAAGCTTAATACCAGGATGGGTAGAAGGTGTTAAAAACATGAAAGTGGGCGAAAAAGCATTACTATTCATCCCTTCACATTTAGGCTATGGCGCTAGAGGAGCAGGAAGTGCTATCCCTGGAAATAGTGATTTGGTATTTGAAATAGAAGTATTAGAAGCAAAATAATAATGATATATTCTCAAGAAGAAGATTATAAAATATATCAAATTCAGAAAAAAGATATAAAGAACTTATCCGTTTTCAAAACAAGTTTTGAAACGGATAAGTATCATCTTATTTTTGATTTATCATTGTTACGCAAAATACCAGCAGAACTTATCACATTTTTTGAAACACTATCTGAAGTGGTAAGACCCAAGCGTTCATTGATTGTGGTGATACCTGATAGTGATGCCGATGATTATGAAGAAACACTTGTAGTTGTTCCTACTTTTGAAGAAGCGCTAGATGTACTTGAACTTGAAGCCATAGAACGTCAACTCGACTTTTAAGTAACACCAAACACAATAAAATTATGAAACTCACCATTTTAGGTTGTCATTCTGCTACACCAAGAACCAATGCGCACCCAACATCGCAATTTTTGGAATTTGCAGGACGAAATTTCTTGATAGACTGTGGTGAAGGTACACAAATGCAATTGCGTAAATACAAACTCCGATTTACTAAAATAAATCATGTCTTTATCTCACATCTTCACGGTGATCATTTTTATGGTTTGATTGGTTTTTTAAGTACTTTGGGAATTTTAGGCAGAAAAACAGATCTGCATCTCTATGGTCCAAAAGGATTAAAAGATATCATTTTACTTCAACTCAAACTCACCTCTTCGTATAATGAGTACGATATTGTATTTCATGAGTTAACATCAAAATCTAGTGAACTCATATTTGAAGACAAAAAAGTTCAAGTTTTTACCATTCCATTAAAACATCGTATTTATACTAATGGTTATTTATTTAAAGAAAAAGTAGGTGAACGAAAGTTAGACATCAATGAAGTAGCAAAATTTGATGAAATTGAAATCTGTGATTATCAAAATCTAAAAAATGGTAAAGATTTTGTACTCGAAGATGGAACCATTGTTAAAAATGAACTTCTAACCAAAGCACCGAACACACCAAAATCGTATGCTTTTTGTTCGGACACCAAATATCAAGAAAGTATTGTACCTATTATCAAAGATGTAACGATGCTTTATCACGAATCTACATTTCTTGAAGATCAAAATGCATTAGCAAAAAAAACAATGCACAGTACTGCACTAGAAGCAGGAAAAATAGCAAAACTTGC
>JALSVQ010000066.1 GCA_027073495.1 Flavobacteriaceae bacterium
AAACTATTAAAATTATGAACTGGCATAAAAGATACAAAGAACTAAAATCAGCGTTAAAATTAACTAACGCTGATATTGGTAAAATAATAGGTAAAACAGGAGATAGTGTAAAATCTTCTACGCAACCAAATTTAGATTTCCCACGAAATTTAAAACTTGCAATAGTTATTTTTGAAAGTATGCGTAATAGTAGCGTTGAAAATATACGTAATTATATTGATGAACTAATTAATTAGATACTTGCACACAACGTGTGATACTCAATGATTGAGTTTTTAAAAGTAAAAATAACTTAAAATAAATTATGAAATTAGAAACAAAAATTACTCTTGTATTTAAAAATAAAGCTGGAGATAAAAAAGAATTAGAAACTACATTCAAAGAATTGCTAAGTAAAGACTTAGAAGATTGTTATCTTTGGTATTACGCACAACGTCAATCTATGCATAGTAAAGGAATAAACAAGCACAAACAAATGAATTATAAACCGAACAATATAAATACAAAACAAACTTTTGGTAAGGCACAAAGCCTTTATTGTGTATAGATATTGTTATAAACTTTTTTAAATTATGATATTAACAGGAAAAGCACAAAAAGAATTTGCAGTTTTTTTGAAAACTTTTATTCAAGAAGAAATTGCATATCCAAATGAAATCACATTAGATTATGATGTAAGTTATTTTTATAAATACCCTTTTAATATGCAATTTGCAGTATATCAAGACTTTTTTGCGACAAAAGAAATTTATGTTTGTTTAAACTTTCGCAGAGATTTTCAAGAAACTGAATTTACAAGAGATTTTGACATTGAGTTTATAGGTTCTATTTATTGCGGAGGAGTAGAAACAAATGATATTAAAATACTAAGGAAAAATGCAATAGAAAAAGCAGGAGAGATTTATAATACTGAAAAAGTGTATAGTAACATTATAAAATAATTTAAAGATGAAAATACAACACGATAAACAAATAGTTTCATTTGCTTTTATTGATAAAGAGGCAAATTTATTTACTTATTATTTTGAATTAGAAAACGGAAAAATAAACTTACATAGTATTGATAAATACCAAAAGAATGGTAAAAATAGTAAAACATATAAACACGTTGAAATATATCATAATGAATATAAACCTACTGTTTATAATTATGATACGAATGAATTTGAACAACCAACTATCCCTGAAATAGTTCAAAAAAACGCAAATAATTACTGTAAAGGGTATTTAGTGAATTGTTTATAACGTATTTTGTATGAATAGTGGCGACTTTAAACGCACTAAATTTTGAATTATGAAAGAACTTAATAAAAATACACAAAACTCCGATTTAAGCACTAAAAAGCCATTATTTATAGATGGTGTTAGCAATTCGTTATTGATTGCTAAATTTATGGGAATTACACCTATAAAAGGAATTGATAATAGAACTAAAAAGGAATATTATTATTACAACAATTTTGAAGCGCAAGATTTTGAAGCGTTACCATATTATAGAGACTGGGAAGATTTAATGCTTGTTGTTGAGAAAATAGTATCAAAAATTAGACTTGATAAAACGAATGTTAATTTTAAAACATTTGGTTTGCAGAATGAAGAAACTAAAGAATATATGGTACGAATTGATAGACATCAATTATTCCAAGCAAAAACATTAATAGAAGCAATATATTTATCGGTTGTTGATTTTATTAAAGGTTGGTTTGGTAATGATTGCTAACGGCTACTTGTATGGTTAGTGGCGTGTTTTTTACAAAACCAACCTTGCAAATACAAAACGAATAATGATTAAAACAAATAGATTATAAACAAGCAGAAAGTAGCCATTAACTATACAAATTGTTACCAACTGCGACTTAAAACAGTAGAATTATGGATTTAAAAAACTTATTTAAAAAGAAAACACACATTGATAATTTAACCATTACAAACGGAAGAGTTTTAATTGAAAAAACGGAAAACAGAACTATTTACAAAGTCTTGAAAATGGCTAAAAATGTAAACTATTTAGGCTCTCCGAAAACAATTAATAAAGGCGACTTGATTATTTGTGAAGAGTATATGTATAATAGTAGTTTTAAAATAGGCGAAAAAACTTATTACATTATTAGACCTAAACAAATACTTGGTACTTTCAATTAGTTGTTGGTAACGAATGGCAATATGGGGCGTTTTTTCTATGCCCTATATTGCGTGTTGTGTGTCTGGTGCGGTAAATTAACTATAAAATTTAATAAAATGGAATACAGTAAAAAAGAAAAAAAAGGAGGGCAATTTTTAGATATGAGAGTTGCTGATAATTTAGATTTAATGGCTGAAATTGAAGATAATACAGTAGATTTAATTTACTGTGATATACTTTACGGAACAGGTAGAAAGTTTAAAGACTACCAAGATTTGAAACCTAAAAGAAAAATAATAGAAGCACATTATATCCCACGAATAAAAGAAATGCACCGCATTTTAAAAGACACAGGAAGTATTTATTTACAAATGGACACTAAAATAAACCATTGGGTTAGATTAATACTTGATGATGTGTTTGGGTATAAAAATATGCTTAATGAAATTATTTGGTGCTATCGCTCACAGGGGTTTAATAAAAACAAATGGAGCGAAAAACACGATGTAATATTACTATATTCTAAAACTAAAAATTGGACTTTTAATTTAGAAGATGTAAGAGAAAGCGAAATTGGAGAAAGCACTCAAAAAAGATGGCACAAAGAAATAAAAGAATATGGATTGATACCAACAAAGAAAAATGGGAAAACTTATTGGAATAGTCCATACTCTCCACCAAGAGATTGGATAAATATAAATGCTTTACCACAAGCACATACAGAAAGAAACGGATATGATACACAAAAGCCAAAAGAACTTATTGCTAAATTTATAAAAGCAAGCAGTAATGAAGGTGATTTAGTTGCAGACTTTTACGCAGGAAGTTTTACAACTGCCGAAGTATGTAAAGATTTGAAACGAAACTTTATAGGCTGTGATATTAACTCTAATGGCTTGTTAAAAGCCAAAGAGCGTGGGCTTTTTTCTTTTACGGATAATAAGGACAAAACTTTATTTGATGAACGAATGTAGCACTTGCACCTAACGAATTGTAATATGATTGCGTTGGCTTTTTTGCCAATGAATTATATTACGTGTTGGCTACTGTAAAAAAGGGCGTGGTTTTGCAAAAACCAAATGCGTAATATTGCTTAAATACAAAATAAATGAAAATAATTGTAGTTTTACTTGCGTAGTACATATATAGTATGTATATTTGTAGTGTTGAAAGTAATCAACGAAACTAAAACTAAATATTATGATGACTCAAAAAATGATTAACACAGTAACAGAAAGAATTAACTTAATGATGAAAGACGAAAGAGTACAAGAAATTATGATGAGTTTTAAAACTAAAGAAGAAGGACAAAATTGGATAATTAAAGCAGCAACAGCGACCTTAATGGGTCGCTAAAATTATAAATTATGGAAGAAAGAGAATTAGAATATTTTTGTGAATGGCTTACTGATAATAATGTAATGATTTCAGAAGATGGAAAAGGACGCAAAATGTGGAGAACGTGTATTATTGGAAGTAAATTATATACTACCGAACAATTAGTTAAAAAATATTGCAATGAAGAAGCCTTGTAAAAATAAAGATGAGTTTACGTAAAATGATGCTTGGAATTTTTACTATAAAGATATGTACGATTACGACTATGAAGAGGAAATAGAGCGAGAAAACGAAGAAAGATATAATGATTGTACTTGCGGAAGTTATACTAAAGATGGACTAAAGGTTGCTGACTGCATTTGCTAAAAAATAAAAATATTATGGCATACATATATCTAAACAAAGAAACAAACGAGGAACGAATATTTGGAAGTATAACGAGCCTTTGTAACGCTACTAAAATAAAGCCTGATAATCTTTACCGAGTATTCAGCAGAAACAAGTTAAAAGAGTACGAAAACGATAAATACAGGATAATAAAGACTAAAATAGAACGTGCGTAATGCCGACCGAGTGAGCGCCATTTTTTATTGTTGCCAACGGTAATAATAAAAAGTCGTTTTAATGCTTTTTATTTAGTGTTGTGTGACTGTGGGCGGTTATTATAGCACAAAGTTTATTTTGAAACGAGAACTAAAAAAAGAAAAAAAGCGAGTGCAAAAACTTAAATTATGATTTTACGAAGATTAGGAAATAAACAAAAGATTGCAAAGGAAATACAAAAGCATTTTCCACAGCACAAAATATATCTTGAACCATTTTTTGGTGCTGGCGGTATGTTTTTTAATAAACCGAAAGCAAAATATAATATTGTAAATGATTTAGATAGTGATGTTTTTAATTTGTTTCAAGTTGTAATGAATAATAAAGAAGAATTAAAAGAAGCGTTTTATAAAATGCCTATACACTCGGATTTGTTAGAGTATTGGAAAGCGAACAAAGAAACAGACCCAATAAGAAAAGCATTAAGATTTATATTTTTAAGCAATTTAACATATTTAGGAACGGGGGAAGCAATGAGATATACAGCAACAAAACAAGAATATCCGCAAAACTTTAAAAATTACATAAATGAAACACAGAAGATGTTATTTGATGTACATTTTAACAATACCGATTTTAGAATATTTTTTAAAAACATATCTTTTCCAAAAGATGGGAGGAACGATGAAGCAAAAACATTTATTTACTGCGACCCACCATATTTGAGTACAAACGATAATTACAGCAATAGTTTTACAGAACAAGATAGTATTGATTTATTTGATACGCTTGAAAAAACAGGCTGTAAATATGCAATGAGTGAATTTGACAACCCTTTTATTTTGGAACAGGCAAAACAAAGAAACTTAAATGTAATTATCATAGGCGAAAGAAACAATTTAAAAAACCGTAGAACCGAAATATTAATAACTAATTATGAAAATAGACAAAAAACATTATTTGATTGAGTGAACAAGAGCGTGGCTTTTTCTTTTTTCTTTGAAGTACTAACTTTCTTATGAAAACTGAATTAGCCCATTGCACACAACGATTTATCTATGAATAGTAGCGATTATATAAGCAAAAACTTTGAGTAATGAATAAAATTAATAAATCAAGTCCATCTTTGAAGTTAGCACTTACTCGCTATTATTTATAGATTGTGTTATGTTTAGTTTTTGTTAAAAAGTGTTAAAGTTTAATAAAAAGTAAATAAAGTTTTACTTTTGTTTGGTATATTGTAAAAAAGTATTATCTTTGTAGTGTAATTAGAACGAACTATTACATTAAAATTAAAAATTATGACCAAATTTAGAATAGAATTTAGAAATATAGAAAACACTAATGATATTAAATTAGTAAAAGAGTTTGATACTAAAAGAGAAGCAAACAAAGTTTTAAAAGATTTATTAAAAGTAGGTAGAATTACAAAAAGAGGTTATGATTATTTTACAACTTCTTTAAACCTTGAATTATATTTAAACTATTAAAATTATGAACTGGCACAAAAGATACAAAGAACTAAAATCAGCGTTAAAATTAAATAACGCTGATATTGGTAAAATAATAGGTAAAACAGAAGATAGTGTAAAATCTTCTACGCAACCAAATTTAGATTTTCCACGAAATTTAAAACTTGCAGTAGTTGTTTTTGAAAGTATGCGTAATAATAGTATTGAAAATATACGTAATTATATTGATGGTCTGAATTAAACATAACGGCTCGTATATGATTTTGTAGGCATTGCGAACCGATAAACTTGATTAACCTACATACTTAAAAACGAGAATTAAATTTGAATTATAAACATAACTGGCTATAAATTATATACTTTGTTATAGCCAGTTATTTAAGAAAGCAAGATAATGAATAAACAACGAGAATTAGACGTAAAAGCATTAGAAACAATGCAAGAGGGACAAAAATATATAGTGCCTGAAAGTGATTACGGAAAGGCTGAAATATGGTTAATAAATGATGCTTTTTTTGTTTTTGAAATACCTACATTTGGAGGGCGACCTAATTTTGAAGAGTTCTTCCCGTTTACTTATAAGCACAAGTTCCCAGAAAAAAAACAAAAGGCGATTAACGATGCGTTAGATATGATTTATAGTTGGACTTAATTGGCTATAACATGCATATATCAACAATAGTTACTGATATACAAACACCATGCAAGGTAAATTCTTAATAAAAATAAAATGAAAGACAAAATAA
>JALSVQ010000067.1 GCA_027073495.1 Flavobacteriaceae bacterium
CTCACCTCTTACCATTCCGAACAGAGTAGTTAAGCCCGTCAGCGCAGATGGTACTGCCACTGGTGGGAGAGTATGTCATCGCCTTTCTTTAAAATCCTCAACTATTTTTAGTTGAGGATTTTTTTTTTGTATTAAATTTTAAATCAAGGCAATTAAATTGTCACTATTGTATCTTTTAAGTATAAAACTTGTCTTAGTTAAGATATTAACACAATAAAAAAAGCAGGAAACAATAGATGGCTCCCGCTTTGATACCTTTATTAAATACAAATGAATTAGATTCGCTTTAATATAATATCATTTACACAATCTGGATTTAATAATGTTGATATATCGCCTAAATTTTCTGTTTCGTTAGAAGCTATTTTACGCAGTATTCTTCGCATTATTTTTCCTGAACGTGTTTTTGGTAATCCTGATACAAATTGTATTTTATCACACTTTGCTATTGGTCCAATTTGTTTAGAAATTAAATCATTTATCTCCTTTTTCAACTGTTCATCTCCAGTAACACCATCATAGAGTATTACGTATGCATATAATGCATTTCCTTTGATATCGTGAGGAAATCCTACAACGGCACATTCTACTATTTTTTTATGTTCGTCAATAGCATTTTCTATTGGAGCGGTTCCTAAATTATGACCTGAAACAATAACTACATCATCTACACGACCTGTAATACGGTAAAAACCATTCTTATCGCGTAATGCGCCATCACCAGTAAAATATTTTCCTTTAAATGTAGAAAAATAAGTTTCTTTAAATCGCTTATGATTTCCATAAATAGTTCTTGCCATAGATGGCCAAGGATATTGAATAGCCAATCTCCCTTCAGCAGGATTACCTGTGATCTCGTTGTCATTTTCATCTAATAAAACGGGTTGAATGCCGCACATTGGTAAAGTTGCAAAGGATGGTTTTTGTGGAGTAATCCCTGCTAGAGAAGAAATCATTATTCCTCCTGTTTCTGTTTGCCACCAAGTATCTACGATTGGGCATTTTCTTTTTCCTATGTGTGTGTCATACCAATGCCATGCTTCTTCATTGATTGGTTCTCCAACAGTTCCCAATACTTTTAAAGAAGATAAATCGTGTTTTTCTACTAATTCAATTGGATACTTCTCCAAAGCTCTGATGGCAGTTGGTGCCGTATAAAATTGGTTTACTTTATGTTTTGCTACAATTTCCCAAAAGCGCCCACCGTCAGGATATGTTGGAATTCCTTCAAACAGTACTGTTGTTGCTCCTTGTAATAATGGTCCATAGACAATATAACTATGTCCTGTAATCCATCCAATGTCTGCAGTACACCAATAGACATCGTTTTTGTCATATTGAAATACATTTTGAAATGTAAATGCTGTATTTACCATATAACCTCCAAAAGTATGTACCATGCCTTTAGGCTTTCCTGTTGATCCTGAAGTGTAAAGGATGAAGAGCATATCTTCAGCATCCATTATTTCTGCTTCACAATGTACTGAAACATTTTCTAATTCGCTGTGCCACCATTTTTGATTTTTATCTAAACTAATAGCAGCATTAATTCTTTTTAAAACAATGGTTGTTTCGATGCTATTGCTCATTTCTAAAGCTTCATCTGCAATAGCTTTTAAATCTATGGTTTTATTACCTCTAAATGCTCCATCAGCAGTTAATAATAACTTGCATTTGGCATCATCTATTCTACTTGCTAATGCTTTAGAAGAAAATCCTGCAAAAACAACGGAATGGACAGCGCCTATTCTGGCACAAGCTAAAACAGCAATGGCAAGTTCTGGTACCATTGGCATATAGATACAAACGCGATCTCCTTTTTTAATATTATTTTTTTTGAGAACGTTGGCAAATTGTTGTACTTTTTGATGTAACTCGCTATAGGTTATTTTTATTGCTTTTTCTTTAGGATTATTTGGTTCCCAAAGAATGGCTGTTTTATCGCCTTTATCTTTAAGATGTCTATCAATACAGTTTTCGGTTATATTGCCTTTTGCACCTTTAAACCATGTTATTTCTGGAACTTCAAAGTTATATTCTAGGACTTTGTCCCATTTTTTTTGCCACGTAAAATTATTGGCTATTTTAGCCCAGAAATCTTTTGGATTTTCAATGGATTTTTTATAATAATCTTGATATTGTTCTTTGGTTTTTATTTCAAATTCCATGTAATCTTGATTTAGTTAATTTACTTATTTAGTGCTTGATTTTCTTCTTCAGTTAATATTCTTGAATGAATAATAAAACGAAGTCCTAAGGGTATTTCTAATGAAAAACTAGAGCCTCTTCCTTCGGTTATGTCTACTGTAAGATGTGTATGTTTCCAATATTCAAATTGTTCTTCATTCATATAATAGTTTACACCTTCTAATTGGCCAAGTAAAATATCACTATCATCGAGATACATATCTTCTTTTTCAAAAATCATAGGAGCAGAACCATCACAGCAGCCACCACTTTGGTGAAAAATAAGATCACCATGTTCATCTTTTAATTTTCGTACAATTGCTGCAGCTTTTTCTGTTATTGCGACTCTTTCAAATGTCATAGTAGTATGTTTTTGTTGTAAATATAATAAAAAAGAGTTTATTCTGAATTATATCAATTCAGAATAAACTCTAAGTTAATGTTAATAGATTTTAAAAGAAACCTAACTTGTTTTTGTCATAAGAGATTAACATATTTTTGTTTTGTCTGTAATGATCTAACATCATAAGGTGTGTTTCTCTACCAAAGCCAGATTTTTTATATCCACCAAAAGGAGCGTGTGCTGGATATGCGTGATAGCAGTTAACCCAAACTCTACCTGCTTTTATAGCTCTTGGTATTTGATATAATTGATGTGCATCTCTTGTCCAAACTCCAGCTCCTAAACCATATAAAGTGTCATTTGCTATTTCAATAGCTTCTGCTTCATCTTTAAATTTAGTTACTGCTAGTACAGGGCCAAAAATTTCTTCTTGGAATACACGCATTTTATTGTGACCTTCAAGTATAGTTGGTTGAATGTAATATCCATTAGCCAATTCACCTTCTAGTTTTTGTGCATCACCACCAGTCAATACTTTACAACCTTCTTCTTTACCTATTTTTATATAAGAAAGAATTTTTTCATATTGATCATTAGAGGCTTGAGCTCCCATCATTGTAGTCATTTCATATGGGCTAGCTTGTACAATAGCTTTAGTACGTGCTATTACTTTTTCCATAAAGGCATCGTAAATATCTTCTTGTACTAATAATCGTGATGGACAAGTACATACTTCACCTTGATTTACAGCAAACATAACAGCGCCTTCAATAGCTTTGTCTAAGAATGCATCATCTTCATCCATAACAGAATTGAAGAATATGTTTGGAGATTTACCTCCTAACTCCATAGTTACAGGGTTGATGTTTTTTGATGCGTATTGCATAATTAATTGTCCTGTAGTTGTTTCTCCTGTAAAGGCTACTTTGTCCACACCAGAATGCGAAGCTAATGGTTTCCCTGCTTCAGGTCCAAAACCATGAACGATGTTGATAACACCAGGAGGGAATACTTCAGCAATTTTTTCCATTAAAAACGTAGCAGTTGATGGTGTTTGTTCTGCGGGTTTTAAAATGACACAATTTCCAGCTGCTAATGCAGGAGGAATTTTCCAAGACAACATCAATAAAGGAAAGTTCCAAGGGATAATTTGCGCAACTACTCCTAGAGGCTCTTTTATATTTGTAGAAACAGTAGTGGCATCTAACTCAGCAATACTACCTTCTTCAGTACGAATAGCAGCTGCAAAATAACGCCAATGATCTATTGCTAGAGGAAGGTCAACTAAAACGGTTTCTCGTATTGGTTTCCCATTATCACATGTTTCCATGGCAGCAAACTCATCGAGGTTTGCTTCAATAATATCTGCTACTTTATTTAATAAAGAAGCTCTTTCTGTTGGAGAAGTGTTTCCCCAAGCGTCTTTAGCAGCATTTGCAGCTTCTACCGCTAGGTTGATATCTTCTTTTTTAGATCTTGGATATTTTGAAATAAGTGATTTGTCTATTGGTGAATGATTTTCAAAATATTCGCCACCAATTGGTGCAACAAACTTTCCATTGATAAAATTATCATAATGGTCTTTGAAATTTGGTTTTTTGTAACTCATTTTTTTATAATTTATTGGTTATTATGTTATTTTATAGTTTTGGTAAAAGCCAATTAAATTAATAATTGCTTTCGAATCATCTGTTCTTCAATAGAAAACAAACCTATTTAAACTAAACACTGTAAAATTAGTATTTTAAATTATATAATAATTGAACATTTCTATTTTTTTATTTCACATTTCTATTTTTTTTATGATAATTATTAGATTATTATTATTAATATTGTCAAATGAATACGTTTTTGAAAGGTCATATTAATAATAGAAAGCTAACTACTTTGGTAGAAAATAGAACTATTTATTCCGCATCTTATTCAGAGTTAAATATTTTTGAAACCCATGAAGTCGCTGAGAAAGTGAATTTATTATTTGATTTTCCTATAATAGCTAGTATGCTTACTGGAAAAAAAGTAATGCATTTAGAAGGTATGCCTTCTTTTGATTTTCTTCCAGGAGAATCTATAGTCGTTCCTTCAAAAAAAGAATTGATTATTGACTTTCCTATCGCAACAAAAGAATCACCAACGCAATGTTTGGCTTTGGCAATAGATCCTTCAAAAATAAGTGAAATAACAGCTAAATTTAATGAACAAGTAGCCATTGAAAATGAAAATAACTCTTGGAATATTGATGTTCAATCCTCGCATTTGACCAATCAAGAAGAAGTGAATTATTTAATTAACCGCTTGGTGCACACCTTTACAAATAATACAAAATCTAAAGATGTAATATTAGATTTGATGATTCAAGAGTTAATTGTACGTTTATTACAAACTAAAGCAAAAAAGGTTCTGATGTTTGAGTCTAATGCTATTGTAAATGATTCTCGTATTGGAACAGTTATTAAATACATCAAAAATCATTTAACAGAAAAGAATATTACTGTTGATAAACTTGCGGAATTAGCGTGTATGAGCACATCCCATTTTCATAAGCAATTTAAAAACACTATTGGTATCTCTCCTGTAGATTATATCAATTCGGAACGTATTAAATTTGCAAAAAAACTATTCGTTGCAGAAAATGATAATCGAATAGCCGATATTGCTTTTAAATCGGGTTTTAATAGTGTGAGCTATTTTAATAGGCAATTTAAAAAAAATGAATTGATTGCACCAAGTGCATATATTAAAGCTGCTAAAAATATAAAATAAAAAAGTGAGACATTACATCTCACTTTTTTTATGAATTGCTATTAGTTTTTTTGCTATTATTTCACCATAAAATGTTTTGTTATTATTGCGGTATTTGTATTTGCTTTAATAATATAGTTTCCCTTAGCTAATTCAAACACAGGAAATGAATACATATTGCTTAATTCATTTTCATGCACTTTATGATACGAAACTATTTGACCTAATGCATTAATAATACTATACGATACAATTTTTTCATTATTATCAGTAAGTTGTAATGTCATATACGTTCCGTTATTTGGGTTTGGATAAAGAATAGCATCAGTATCAAGGCTGTTTTCACTAACATAACTTGTATTATCAACAACCACAAATTGTCCCATCATTCCACCGTCTTCGTGATTGAGCATATGACAATGATACATATAAGGTATCGTATCATCTGCAAAGTCAGTAAATTTAGTGATAATCTTCATAGAACCACCACCACCAGAAACAAGATAGGTGTCTTGCCAACCTTGTGCATTCTCAGGAATGGTAGTATTGCCATTGATACTCAATATTTGATACTGAATATCATGCACGTGAAAAGGGTGACCAATTCCACTATTGTTTTGGACTGTCCATACTTCTGTATTGTTCAACGGTATCGTTACATTGATAGTATTCATATTCATACTCACACCATTAATAGTAAAATCACCATTCAATTGATTTTGACCACCAGTTATTGGAGCTAAGTCAAAAGTTCGTGTTTGATCAGCATTAGCTTCTACAAAAGGAGTTATCGTTGTTAATGTACTTGGTACTGCAGTAATTGGATTGGCTGTTTGCGCTACAATATTGAGTTGTAAGATATTAAAGTCGGCTCCATTAATGGCATTAGGACTATAGTTATTTAATGTTAAACCCGAACCCATACCAGGAGTTGCAGCTCCAAAAATACCGTTTGGAAATTCTGAGGCAAAGCTTTTGATACTAATTGCTTGCCCTTGCATACCTGATAAATCCACTAAAATTTCACCACGCTCTCCTGGAGCTAATTGTAATCTTGTAACGGTATTTGGAGCTTCTAGAAGTCCACCATCTGTTGCAATATGATAAAAAGAAGCACCATTGGACAATCCAAAATTGAAAACACGTTGTGTTGAGCCATTTAAAATACGAAAACGAACCATTTGTGCTGGCACATCAACTATAGGGTCGATGGTAGCATTAACCATAACAGTATCATCACTATTACTATGATTAACAATTTGATTATTAGCATCAAAATCTTTAGTTTGAACGACCATAGGAATATCATCCACGCCATAGGTGCGCGGTAAAGCAAGAGCGGCTTCTTCGGTATCTCTGATGATAATCATTCCTGCAATACCTTTGCTTACATGTTCATCTGTAAATTCATCAAGATGTGGGTGATACCACATTGTGGCTGCATTATTCATAACTGTAAACTGCGGATTCCAAGTAGTTGCTGGGTCAATAATAGTATGCGGTCCTCCATCATTAGAAGCAGATATATGCATACCGTGCCAGTGAATAGTTGTTGGTTGTCCAAGATTGTTGGTTACATTAATATTGAGGTTATCTCCTTTGTTTATTATTAATGTTGGACCTAAAATAGCACCATTTATTCCCATTGTATTGGTTATTGTACCAGGAAAAAACTGGTAGGTACTGTTTTGAAGTGCAAGATTGATATTCGTACTTTCTATAGTATTTGGTATAAGTAATGTGTTTTGGGAAAAGCCAATAAGGCTAAATCCTAAAGCAATATTAAATAGTAGTTTTTTCATTGTTAATTTTTTAATGTGAATAATATTGTAAGTTAAATGATTTATATTAATAGCGACTTATATTATTATGATTTTTTTGTATAAAATTATGGTGTAACACCAAAATAAGACCCTATTAATGCGGTAATTCCCATAGCTATGGTTCCCCAAAAAGTAATTCTAATTACAGCTTTCCATACACTAGAACCTCCCATTTTTGCAGCAGTAATTCCTAAAGCTATTAAAAAAAGCATTGCAGCAATATACTGTGCTATAACCATATCTTTTAAAGGTGCTAAAAAACCAACTAATAAAGGTAAAGCGCCTCCAAAAATAAAGGCTGCTCCAGAAGCTAAAGCTGCTTCTAAAGGTTTAGCTTGTGTTATTTCGTTAATTCCTAACTCATCTCTGGCATGTGCTTCCAGCGCATCGTGTGCTGTTAATTGTTTAGCTACTTCTAAGGCTAATTCATCATCTAGGCCACGTTTTTTATAAATTTTAGCTAGTTCAGAAAGTTCTAATTCTGGCATATTTTCTAATTCCCATTTTTCGCGCTCTAAATCCGATTTTTCGATGTCAGCTTGTGAACTTACCGAAACGTATTCACCTGCTGCCATTGCTAATGCTCCTGCCACAATAGCAGCAACACCTGTTAATACAACCAATTCGCTAGTAGTATTATTTGCTGCGGCAACACCAATAATAATACTTGCTGTAGATAAAATACCATCGTTAGCACCTAATATAGCTGCTCGTAACCAATTACTTCGGTTTACATAGTGTTTTTCTAAATCTTCTGTTGTATGCATTATTAGTATAAATTAAGGTTCAAAAGTACAAATACATTTCTTGTTTTCAAATGATTAAAGGTAAATATTAATAAAGCGACATCAGCCTAATTAAAAATTAAACAAATACCTGTCAATTAGGGTTATTAATTTTACCTAATTTAATATTAATGCGAATGTCCGCCACCTTCTGCTCCAACTAAAGAATAGCCTCCTTTTACTAAAATTTTATCCGTTGGTTTGATATTGTCTGATACTATTGCGGTATAAGTTCCATTTGATTTACCAATAGTAATTTCTATAGGTTCAAAAATATAATGTCCTTCTTTTTGTTCTTCAAGGAAGAAAGCCACTTTATGTTCGTCTTCTTCAAGAATCGCCGTGTTTGGCAAAGCTAATAACTCGGTATTTGAAACTTCGATTTCGGCTTCTACAAACATCCCAATATGAAAGGTGTTTTTGGTTTCTTTAAGCAAATGACCGTGAATTTTGATGGTTCTACTAGCTTCATCAACTATTTTACTAACCAAATGAACTTCGGCTTGATACACTTTATCCGATGCTTCTGGAATTTTAAAATTGATGATTTGTCCTTCTTTAATTTTCATAGCATCACGCTCAAAAGCGGTAAGTTCTATATGAATATGGTCTATATTTACTATTTGCATAATCTCATCTGCTGTAGCAATAGGCGTTCCTTTGCTTACATTTACTTTGGTTACAGTTCCGTTAATACTAGAATACAAGGTAATAGTAGAAGAAAAATCGCCTTGATTTACTTTGTTTAAATTGATGTTTAGCATTCGTAATTTTTTAGCTAAACTTAAATAAACAGCGTTGGTACGTTTATAATCGCTTTGTGCTTTTAAGTATTTTTTTTGCGAAGTGATTTGCTCATCAAATAATGTTTTTTGACGTTCGTACTCGTTTTTTAAATAACTAAGTTGCTCTTTGGCTTCTAAATATTCTTGCTGTAAAGTAAGAAATTCAGGATTTTCAATGGTAACTACTGCTTGTCCTTTTCGCACTTTGTCACCTACTAATAAATTCGATTTTTTTACAAAACCTCCGTAAAAAGAAGTGATTATCTCTTTGCTTTGTGGCGGTACATCTATCATTCCTGTTGTTTTAACTACTTCGGCAAATTTTTGTTTGCTAAGCTGCCCCAATGCCATTTTTGAAGCATCAAACTGCTTTTGTGTGATGGTGATTTCTTCTTCGTGTTTGCCTTCACTTTCACCTTCGTGTGTTTCGGTTTTTTGTGCATTAGTTTTTGTAGCTTCTTTGTTGGTACAACTTAGAATACTAAATGCTGCGAGTATTATGATATATTTTTTCATTTTTTCTGTTTTTATATGATTTATAGTACGTTTTCAAGCTATTTTTTCTTGAAAATTTAACTTTAAAGATTAATATTGTTTATTAAAATTACTTTTTGATTGAATTGATACAGGTTTTCTAAATAATTGAGTTTCATTTCGTAGGCATTTTCGATACTTTGTATGTATTGAAAAAAGTCAATTTCTCCTGCTTTGAAACTTCGGTTTGCGGTTTTAAGTATCGCATCGGATAATGTTTTTCCTTCATTTTGATAGTAATTTACGGTTTCTTTATACGAATTTAAATCGCTTAATAATTGTTGCTGCTTAGAAACCAAATTCAGTTTATAATTGACTAAATTATGTTGAGCGATTTCATTTTCAATTTTAGAAGCTTCTACTTTTGCTTTTAAATTTTTACGAAATAAAGGCAATCGCAAACCAACTTGAAACGACTGAATACTTCCATCATAAAAAGTATTATCACCATAGCTATATCCTAAATTAAAATCAGGTAATAACGCTTTTTTGGTCATTTTAATTTTAGATTGTGACACCTTTTCTTGGGCTTCAAATACTTTTAAACCTGTGTTTTCTTCCATATTTATAGTTGCTAAAGATAAAACAGTCATTTCAGTAACCGCAATAGCAACATCTTTTTCACTTTGTAGCAATTGCTTAATTTTAAGCTGTGCTTGTTGCAATTCGTTTTTTGCTTTGTTAAACTGCATTTGAATTTGTCTAAATTTAGATTGTGCCGTTATTTTTTCTAAATAATTGCTTTCTCCTAATTCAAATTTACGTTTTGCATTATGCGAAAAATTGCTGTATAAACTATCTAAATACTGGTATATTTGCTCTTTTTGATACTGGTATAAATAATTTTGATAAGCCAATTCTAGCGTTTTATCTAAATTCCTTTTATTATATTCATAACTAGCTTTTACTACATCAACCTTAGCTTTAGCTACGTTTTTATTAGCCTTATAAACACTTGGCAAACTAAAAGTTTGATTAATCTCATAAGTATTTAGTACGCCAATATTATCGGTTATTTTATCGTTTTCATAATTGTAATTTAGCTCCGTTTTTTCAATTTTTGATGGTGCTTTAGCCAAAACTTCTGCTTGCTTTACTTTCAGTTCCACTGCTTTTAGCTGCGCATTATTAGTGTAGGCAACTTGCTTCAATTCCGCTAAAGATAAAGGAGCATTTTGTGCATTAACACCAAGAGATAACATTATAATTAGTATCGTAATTACTTTTCCTCCTTTATTTTTAAGATGAAAACGTTTGCGTTCTTTTTTACTATCAAAAATAGCATACAAAACAGGTAAAACCAATAAAGTTAGTAAAGTTGAAGTAAATAAGCCACCAATCACAACCGTTGCTAATGGACGTTGCACTTCGGCTCCTGCTCCATTAGAAATTGCCATTGGCAAAAATCCTAAAGCTGCTGCCAAAGCGGTTAAAAGTACGGCTCTTAATCGGCTTTTAGCTCCAAAAATAATTAGTTCGTCATCTGTTTTCATTCCTTTGTGTTTGAGTTCCTTAAATTCTTCTATCAATACAATTCCGTTTAAAACGGCAATCCCAAACAAGGCGATAAATCCAACTCCTGCGGAGATACTAAAAGGTAAACCACGTAACCATAAAAAGATAATTCCACCAACAGCAGCAAAAGGAATTGCAGAATAAATGATTAAGGCTTCTTTAACCGAATGAAAGGCAAAATACAACAAGATAAAGATTAAAATCAAGGCAATTGGTACCGCAATAGTCAAACGTGCTTTTGCCGATTGCAAGTTTTTAAACTGTCCGCCATACGTAACCGAATAACCAACTGGGATTTTCACTTTAGTATCTATAACTTCTTTTAAATCATCTACAACCGATTGCAAATCACGATCACGTACATTTACACCAACCACAACTCTACGTTTGGTATCGTCTCGTGAAATCTTAGCCGCAGCTTTTTTGTAACTTACGGTTGCTACTTCGCTTAAAGGAATTTTTCCGCCATTAGGCAAATCAATATAGAGGTTTTGAAGGTCGTTTATATCATTTCTGTTAGCTTTATCCAAACGCAAAACCAAATCAAATTTCTTTTCGCCTTCAAAAACACTTCCTGCGGTATGACCAGAAAAACCCATTGTAATCATCTCGTTAATATCGGCAATATTCAAACCGTAACGTGCTATTTTAGTGCGATTAAATTTAACATTCATTTGTGGTAAACCAGCGGTTTTTTCTACAATAATATCCGCAGCACCTTGTACATTCTGTATGGCTTTTTTAATTTCGTTAGCCTTTTTATTAAGCATTTCTAAATCATCACCATATATTTTAATGGCTATATCAGATTTTGTTCCCGAAATCAATTCGTTGAAACGCATTTCGATAGGTTGTGTAAATTCTACTTCCATATTAGGAAAAACCGACAAAGCTTCTTTAAATTTTGTTGCCAATTCTTCTTTAGTTTTGGCAAATTTCCATTCACTTTTAGGATTTAAGGTAACAATAATATCACTATCATTCATAGACATCGGATCGGTTGGTACTTCGGCAGCACCAATACGAGAAACCACTTGTTTTACTTCGGGAAATTGTTTTAGTATTTTTTCGATTTTCGTAGTAGTTTCAACCACATTCTTTAAGGATGTTCCTACTTTTAATTCAGGTTGAATAGCAAAATCACCTTCGTCTAAAGTTGGAATAAATTCGGCTCCCATTGTAGAAAAAATATAAAAAGAAATAACCAAAATTGTCAAGGCACTTCCAACAATTAAACGCTTTGATTTTAAGGCAAAACGGATAACAGGTTCGTATAGATTGGTAATGAATTTCATTAACCTTACCGAAATATTTTTATCGGAATTGGTATTTGGTTTAATAACCGATGCAGCCAAAGCAGGAACATAAGTCAATCCCAAAATCATCGCACCAATAAGAGCAAAACTAAAAGTCATTGCCATTGGTTTAAACATTTTTCCTTCAATGCCTTCAAGCGTTAAAATAGGAATAAATACAATAAGAATAATCAGCTGACCAAATATGGCAGAAGACATCATTTTTGAAGCTGCACCATAGGTAATATCGTCTTTTACATCTTGTTTTTCTAATGGTTCAAGTTGTGCAAATTCCGCTTTTTTAGATGTAATTTGAAAAGCGACAAACTCTACGATTATTACAGCGCCATCAATGATAATTCCAAAATCTATTGCGCCTAAACTCATTAAATTGGCATCAACACCAAATAGGTACATCATACCCAAAGTAAAGAGCAACGCAATAGGAATAACCGAAGCAACAACTAAACCAGAACGCCAATTTCCAAGCAATAAAACCACCACAAAAATCACGATTAAACTACCTAAAATTAAGTTTTCGTAAACGGTAAACGTTGTTTTTGCTATCAGTTCGCTTCGCTCTAAAAATCCGTTGATATAAACACCTTCTGGCAATGATTTTTCAATGGATTTAATACGTTCGTGAACCGCTTCGATTACTTTTTTAGAATTTCCGCCTTTAAGCATCATTACTTGACCTAAAACTTTTTCGCCTTCGCCATTAGCCGTAATTGCTCCAAAACGCGTGGCGTGACCAAAGCCAACTTTAGCGATATCTTTTATTAAAATTGGTAAGCCATTTCTGTTGGTAACTACAGTATTTTCAATATCATTTAGATTATTCATTAAACCTTCGCCACGAATAAAATATGATTGGTTGATTTTTTCTATATAACCGCCACCAGCAATGCTATTGTTTTTTTCTAAAGCTGTAAATACATCCGCTGTAGAAATATTCATCGCTTTTAAACGGCTGGTATTTATGGCAACTTCGTATTGTTTTAAAAATCCGCCCCAAGTATTAACCTCAACAACACCTTTTATTCCAGATAATTGTCTTTTGACAATCCAATCTTGAATGGTTCGTAATTTTGTAGCATCGTATTGGTCTTTAAATTCTGGTTTTACATCGAGAATATATTGGTAAATTTCACCCAAACCTGTGGTAATTGGCCCCATTTCTGGCGAACCAAAACCTTCGGGAATATTTTCTCGGACAGCAATGAGTTTTTCGGCTATTAGCTGCCTTGGTAGATACGTTCCCATTCGTTCTTCAAAGACAATGGTTACTACCGATAATCCAAATTTTGATGTAGAACGAATTTCTACAACACCTGGTAAATTAGACATTTCTAATTCCACAGGATAAGTAACAAACTGCTCAATATCTTGAGTGGATAAATTTTGCGAAGTGGTAATAACTTGCACTTGGTTATTGGTAACATCTGGTACTGCTCCAATAGGTATTTGTGTTAGCGAATAAATTCCGAAACCTACTATTAATGAAGTAAATAGAAAGATTAAAAATTTATTTTGTATGCTAAATTTTATGATTTTTGATAACATAATTAGTCAAAAGTTTATAAAGATTTAAAGTAAAAAGTGTATGAAATCTTTTAAATAGAAGAATAGGATTATGAAAGATAACCGTAATTCTAAATTAAAAGGTGTAGAAAGAAATACTCATAGCATAATTGAATAACATAAAATTGCACTATAATAGCTGCAAAAGATTACCGTATTCAATTAGTAGTTTACTATGAAATTACGCTAAACGTGGTGGTTGAAAGATTTTTTGTTTTTCAAAAGTTGAAAATAAATCTTTGTAGTGAAAATTCAATTTTTGAGTTAGAATTTCTACTGTTTTAGCTAATGTTATAGTTTGGTTAGCACAAACAAAATCAATATGAAAATGTAGTTCCATTTCGTTATGATGTTTGTGTTTTTTATGTTCTTCTTGATGTTCTTTTTTATGCGCTTCTTTTAATTTCCCATAATGCTTGGAAAAAAAAGTACTTACAGAATCGCCGTGTTTCGTTTTGTGAATTTGGTAATCTGCTAGTATTTCATTGATTTCAAAAGAAATATTAATATAGGCAAACAGTCCTTGAAAAAGGATAAATAAAGCCAGTACTATGGAGCTGTTCTTTTGCATAGGCTACAAATATAGTTTAAAATAAACTAAGAGTTATTAAAAAAATCTTAAATTATTAGATATCTTTGTATTAACTAAAAAAATGAAACTAAAAAATGTCAAAAGGCTCAAAATCACTTCAAGATGTTCATAAAAGTGTTGATACCAGTACTAAAAAAACAATACTTGGTAAGCTATTGGCATTTATGGGGCCTGCATATATTGTAAGTGTGGGCTATATGGATCCTGGTAATTGGGCAACTGATATAGCTGGAGGAGCACAGTTTGGTTATACACTTATTTGGGTGCTTTTGATGAGTAATTTGATGGCATTATTACTACAAAGTCTTAGCGCAAAATTAGGACTGGTAGCAGGCTTGGACTTGGCGCAAGCAAACCGATTGACGTATCCAAAATATGTTAATTTTTTTCTTTATATATTAGCAGAACTAGCCATTATAGCTACAGATTTAGCCGAAGTAGTTGGTATGGCTATTGGGCTCAATTTATTGTTCAATATTGATTTGCTTTGGGCGGTAAGTATCACAGCTTTAGATACTTTTTTGATATTCTTTTTGATAGGGAAGGGGATGCGTAAGATGGAAGCTTTTATCATTGGTTTAATATTTATTATTGGTGTTTCGTTTTTTATAGAAATGCTATTGGCAAAACCTGAAATCGAAGCTGTTCTAACAGGGTTAATACCGAGTATTCCAAATGAATCCGCATTATATATCGCCATTGGTATTATTGGAGCTACTGTGATGCCACATAATTTGTATCTGCATTCTGCATTAGTACAAACGCGTAAGTTTGATAATGATGAAAAATCACTACGACAAGCTATAAAATTCAATTTTTTTGATTCTGTTATTGCTTTAAATCTTGCTTTTTTGGTTAATGCAGCTATTTTGATATTGGCAGCAGCTACATTTTATAAAACTGGTCATTTTCAAGTAGCAGAAATAGAAGATGCATACAAGCTGTTACAGCCTTTATTAGGTAGTAAATGGGCTCCTATATTATTTGCCGTTGCGCTGATAGCTGCAGGGCAGAGTTCTACACTTACGGGAACATTGGCAGGTCAGATAGTAATGGAAGGCTACCTTAATATTCGTATTTCACCTTGGATGCGAAGACTTATCACCCGTTTGTTAGCTATCTTACCAGCAGTTGCTGTTATTTTATTTTTGGGTAATGCTTACTTAGGACGCTTGCTTATCTTTAGTCAAGTAATACTGAGCTTGCAACTTGGTTTTGCTATTATACCATTAATACATTTTGTGAGTAATAAAAAATATATGGGAGTTTTTACTATTTCTGTTCTTACAAAAATATTAGCTTGGCTTGTAGTGATTATCATTGTTAGCCTGAATATTAAATTGGTTATTAACGAACTCCAATTATGGTTTGTTAGTCTTAATTCTTTTATATTATTTGGACTAATTGTTCCGATGTTACTTGGCATCTTGTTTTTACTGTTGTATATTACTTTTATGCCTTTATTAGTAAAATATAAAGAAAAGCATTTGGATTTGCACCAATCATTAGATTTGTATGATATTAATGCCTTAGCATATAATGATGTAGCTTTGGCTATTGATTTTTCAGGTATGGAAAGCAAAATAATAAGCGCAGCACTTTCTTTTGGAAATGAAACGACTACGTATCACCTTATTCATGTTGTAGAATCTGCAACAGCTCGGCTTTGGAATGAGGTTTCTCAAGATGCAGAAACCATGCAAGATGTAGCAATGTTAGAAGAAGTGAAATCCTTTTTAGAAGCAAAAGGACATCAAGTTGAGCTGCATATAACCTACGGTAAGCCTGCGGTAGCTATTGCCAATTTAGTTAATGATAAAGTAATGGATATTGTTGTTGTTGGTTCGCACGGACATCAATGGTTTAAAGATATTATCTTTGGTGAAACAATAAATAAATTAAGACATAAAGTGAAAATGCCAGTTTATATTGTCAAGTAATTATTTTATTACTGTCCGATAAAAGGCTAAAGACCGCTTCGCTATATAGTTTTAAAAGTAAGCGATCATAATTCAAAAGCTATTAAATAGAACAATAAATAGACTTCACAGGTAATGGCGTAATTTTGCTATAACAAGATTTTATAACAATACACATCTTATATTATCAATTAGTATGACGTCATATATCAAAAAATATAGTCATAAAAAAAAGCTATCTAAATAGATAGCTTTTCTTAGGTTTTGTTTATGTTGTAATCTAAATACTATAATGTATTTACAAATTTTTGCAATTTAGATTTTAAATTTGCTGCTTTATTATTGTGTATAATATTTTTCTTAGCAATTTTATCAATCATAGAAACAACTTCAGTATAAAGAGCAGTAGCTTCTTTTTTATCTGTCATAGCGCGCAATTTTTTAATTGCATTACGCGTTGTTTTGTGTTGGTATCTATTAAGTACGCGTTTTTTTTCGGTACTTCTAATTCTTTTTAATGCAGACTTATGATTTGCCATAATATTCTTTTTATTTTTTAATACTAAAAATTGTAGCCCGTAGGGGAGTCGAACCCCTCTTACCAGGATGAAAACCTGGCGTCCTAGCCGATAGACGAACGGGCCGTTATGTTACTTCCTTTCAAAAGCGAGTGCAAAAATAAATAATATTTTTAATCTTGCAAAATATTTTCTAAAAAAAATTAGAAAAATCACTTAAAGCACTATCAGTGCCTTTGAGCGAGTGCAAATGTAAAAGATTTATTTAAATAATAACTATATATTTGTAAAATATTTAAAAAAATATCTAAAATGAAATTAGACATACTTGCTTTCGGTTCTCACCCTGATGATGTAGAGATAGGATGTGGCGCAACCGTAGCCAAATCAATAGCCAATGGACTAAAAGTTGGGATAGTAGATTTAACACGCGGCGAATTGGGTTCGCGAGGAACTCCAGAAATACGTGCTGTTGAAGCTAAAAATGCAGCAGAAATACTAGGTGTATCAATACGTGAAAATCTAGAATTTGCCGATGGTTTCTTTACCAATGATAAGGAGCATCAACTTAAAATTATAGCATTAATACGTAAATATAAACCGCGAATAGTGCTTTGTAATGCCGTAGATGACCGACATCTTGATCATCCTAAAGGTGGAGAATTGGTGAGTCACGCTTGCTTTCTTTCGGGTTTACGAAAGATTGAAACTCAAATTGACGGCAACTCGCAGAAAGAATGGCGTCCAAAACAGGTGTATCATTATATACAATGGAAAACTATTGAGCCTGATTTTGTAGTCGATGTTAGCGCTTTTATTAATAAGAAGATAGCAGCCGTTCATGCTTATAAATCACAATTGTTTAACGCAAATAGTAAAGCGCCAGAGACGCCTATAACAACAAAAAATTTCTTTGATAGCATTCACTATCGCGCACAAGATTTAGGAAGATTGGTAGGTGTGGAATGTGCAGAAGGCTTTACTACAGAGCGTTATGTAGCAGTTGATCAATTGGACGATATTTTTTAAAAGTTTTTTAAATATTTTTTTGCTAGAAATAAGAATTGCATTATCTTTGCAATCCAATTAAAAATGGTGATTGTAGTTCAGTTGGTTAGAACGCCTGATTGTGGTTCAGGAGGTCGCCGGTTCGAATCCGGTCTTTCACCCAGAAGTAAATCCCGATATAATATTATATCGGGATTTTTTGGTTTAATACCGTTTCCTAAATAAAACACACTAAATCATTGCTATTTCCTTTTTCTTTGCTATAAATTATTAGCATAAACATAATTGCGCAAATAATTTATACCTAAAAAAAGAATATTTTATCTAAAATTGGTACAATATATTTTTTTATCGCAAAAAACCGATTAATATTTTTTAGTTTAAATATTTATCGTAGTTTTGCGATAGTAATTAACTATAAAATAATTAAAGATATGAAAACAATAAAAATTTTAGGTACTGGTTGTCCAAACTGTAAAACAACTGAAAAAGTGATAAGAGAAGCAGTTGAAGCTTTAGGAGTATCTGTTGCTATAGAAAAAGTTGAAGATATAATGGATATCATGAAATATGATGTAATGAGTACGCCAGCTGTAGTTGTGGATGAAAAAGTAATGATAAAAGGGCGTGTGCCAAGTGTAGATGAGATTAAAGCTTTGTTAGAAGATAATACATCTTGTTGTGCGCCTTCAACTGAAACGTCTAGTTCTTGTTGTGAGCCAAATGAAGATACTGATTCGGGTTCTTGTTGTGCTCCAGATGACACTTCAGGTTCAAGCTGTTGTTAATAATTATAGTATTAATTAAATAATGAAAATACTCATACTTTGTACAGGGAATTCGTGTAGAAGTCAGATGGCAGAAGGTTTTTTAAAAGCTTTTGACAAAAATCTGGAAGTCTTTTCTGCTGGAACAAAATCAAGTAAACAGGTACATAAAAATGCCGTAAAAGTAATGGCTGAATTAGGTGTTGATTTAAATAATAATCATCCTAAATTAGTAGATGAATTCCTGAATCAGGAATTTGACTACGTCATTACCGTTTGTGGTGATGCCAAAGAGAATTGTCCTGTATTTATAGGTAAAGTAACACATAGATTGCATATTGGTTTTGAAGATCCTGATAAAGTTACAGGAACAGCAAACCAAGTATTAAACGAATTTAGAAGAATACGCGATGAAATATTACGTGATTTCTTCGCTTTTTATCAAATTAATTTAAATAAATAATGAAAATTTTAAAATTGGCTATTGTTGTACTCGTAATGAGTTTGGCTTCTTGTAGCCCAAAAGAAACAAAACCAAAAGTGACATTTATTGAACTCGGTTCTGTAAAATGTAAACCCTGTATTCGTATGCAAGGTGTGATAAAGCAAGTTGAAGCAAAGTATAAACAAGATAAAGTAAAAACTGTTTTTTACGATGTTTGGACTAAAGAATTAGAGCATTATGCCGATGATTATCATATAGAATCAATCCCAACACAAGTATTTCTAGATGAAAACGGTAAAGAATATTTTCGTCACGAAGGCTTTTTTGAGTTTGAGAAACTGGATAAAATTATTCAAAAGAAATTGATAAATTAGTTAATTGACTGATTTGAAGATTGATTGATGTGTCAATTTGAAATCGTTCTGTCATTCCGACAGAGTGAGGGATGAGCGACGAGGAATCTTATAAATTTAACTTCAATAATGAGATTTCTCACTGCGTATCGAAATGACATAAATATTTATAAAATTATAAAAAAATCAAATCAATAATATGTTTAACTGGATAGAAAAATTTGCAGATTGGTTCGTGTTTGACCTATTGCATTTGGACAAAGGAGCACATCTAGCAGAAGCGTTGCACTTCTTCATTTACGATAGTATCAAAATAGTATTTTTACTCACTATCGTTATCTTTTTAATGGGAATTGTAAATAGTTATTTTCCTATAGAAAAAGTTCGTAATTACCTCTCCCGAAAAAAACTATACGGATTAGAATATTTAATGGCATCACTCTTTGGCGTTGTTACACCATTTTGTTCCTGTTCTTCAGTGCCATTATTTATTGGTTTTGTACGAGGTGGAATACCACTTGGAGTTACCTTTGCCTTTTTGGTAACATCGCCTTTGGTCAATGAGGTAGCAATTGGGCTTTTTATTGGTTTGTTTGGCTGGAAAGTGACATTGCTTTATGTAGTGAGTGGTATTTTGTTAGGAACTATTGCAGGAATACTGCTACAACGTTTGCATTTAGAGCATCTACTAACACCTTGGGTAAAAGAAGTGTTGGCAAATGCACAACGCGAACAAGATACCTTTCAACAAGAAAAAACAGCGTTTAAGGAGCGCTTACCTATTATTTATGCTGAAGCTGTTAAGATAATAAAAGGGGTTATTCCTTATGTTTTGGTAGGTATAGCCGTTGGTGGTTTGATGCACGGTTATGTGCCAGAAGGCTTTTTTAGACAGTATATGAGCAAAGACAATCCTTTTGCAGTGCCGATAGCTACCATTCTAGCAGTGCCAATGTATAGCAATGCTTCTGGTATTTTGCCTGTAGTTCAAGTGCTTGTAGACAAAGGAATACCACTAGGAACAGCCATTGCTTTTATGATGGGCGTAGTTGGACTATCACTTCCAGAAGCGATGTTACTCAAAAAAGTAATGACAATGAAATTAATAGGTATTTTCTTTGCCGTAGTGACCTTGTGTATTATTATTTCGGGGTATTTATTTAATGTAATTTTATAAAAATAATAAAATGAAAAAAATCAATATAATTATTATCGTACTAATGTTTTTTACAGCTTGTGAAACATCGGTAAACATAGAAACAAATAAAACGACTTCATCAAATAATCCAATAATAAAAGTCATTGATACCGACTTTTCCAAAGGTAGATTAAAACTAGAACACGAGCTTACGCTTAATGATTTAGAAAAATTTCACGGACATCTTTGCGATGGTTTGGTTATTGGTTTTTTAGGAATTCAACAAGGTTTAAAAGTGCTTTATCCAAACGGAATTGTAGATAGAACCAATACTAGAATTGTGAGTAAAAGTTCACCTTGCCTCACAGATGTAGCCGTTTATGTAGCAGGAGGACGTTATCAATTCAACTCGTTTTATGTTGATAATAGTATTACAGATGGTTTTTATATTATTCAAAGAAAAGATAATGGTAAAGCTGTAACGGTAAAAATGAATAAAGGTGTAAAGCCT
>JALSVQ010000068.1 GCA_027073495.1 Flavobacteriaceae bacterium
ACCTTGATGTTACGGTAGAAGATAACACAAATCCAAATGTAATTTGTCAAAATATTACGGTTGCATTAGATGCTAACGGAACTGCAACAATAGACGCTTCCATGATTGACAACGGAAGTACCGATAATTGTGGTATAGATATAATGAATTTAGACATTACTAGTTTTGATTGCACCAATATAGGCGATAACAACGTAGTGTTAACCGTTACCGATAACAGCGGTAACACAGCAACTTGTACCGCAATTGTTACGGTAGATGACAATACAAATCCAAATGTTGTTTGTCAAAATATTACGGTTGCATTAGATGCTAACGGAACTGCAACAATAGACGCTTCCATGATTGACAACGGAAGTACCGATAATTGTGGTATTGATACAATGAATTTAGACATTACTAGTTTTGATTGCACCAATATTGGCGATAACAACGTAGTGTTAACCGTTACCGACAATAGCGGAAACACAGCAACGTGTACCGGAGTTGTTACGGTGGAAGACAATACAAATCCAATAATTACTTGTCCATCTGATTTTACCTTTACCTTATCAGCAGGAACTAGTACTTATTCACTTCCGGATTTTTATGCAACAGGCGATTTATCAGTTACCGATAATTGTACGGTTACCGTAACGCAAATACCTTCACCATCTACCGATTTAAGTGTAGGCACACATGTAATAAGTTTTGATGTATCCGATGCATCAGGTAATATATCAAGTTGTTCTTTTACTATTACAGTAGATACTAATTTAGCTGTTCAAGATATTGCTCTTTCAAGTTTGGTAGAAATTTATCCAAATCCAGTAGTTAACAACTTAAATATTAAATCAAGCAACCTTATTATTGAAAATGTAAAAGTTTATGATTTATTAGGAAAAGAAATAATCCAAATTGATACAAGAAACATTTCAACTATTGATGTTTCGCAATTAGTTTCTTCAAAATATTTCATTGCTATTAAAACTAATAAAGGAATGGTCATTAAATCCTTTTATAAAAATTAGGTAAAGTAAGTTTGTTTTTATGGTTGTTACTTAAAAAGTGACAACCATTTTATGTAGTATCTGTATGAAACTGTCAAATTTTGTAGCGTTTTCTTGCAGACACTATATTGCTTCAAACAATTTACCATGAAGTGGTTTTACAATACCTTTTAATTCTAAATTTAATAGAATACTCGAAATTTTAAAAATAGGAAAATTACAATGGAGAGCAATCATATCTAATGATTGCTTTCCTTCGTTTAAAAGATAGTTGTATATTTTTTCTTCAGTTTCATCTAGTTCAATAAACAATTGTTTTTGAATAACTTTTGGTGCTTCTTTAACATCCCAATTTAATATATACACCAAATCTTTGCTAGATGTTAACATTGCAGCTTTATTGGTTTTTATTAAATTATTGCAACCGGCACTATACAAATCGGTTATTCTCCCGGGAACGGCAAACACATCTCTATTATACGAGTTGGCAATATCTGCAGTAATAAGCGATCCTCCTTTTATAGCAGATTCGATTACAACAGTTGCTTGTGATAAACCAGCAACAATTCGGTTTCTTTTGATAAAATTTTCTCGATCAGGATTTGAAGTTGACCAAAACTCAGTGATTAATCCACCGTTCTCCAACATTTTTGTTGCTTCTACGTGATGTTTAGATGGATAAACTTGATTTAATCCGTGAGCCAAAACCGCAACAG
>JALSVQ010000069.1 GCA_027073495.1 Flavobacteriaceae bacterium
TGTAAGAGCATTATATAAAAATACCATTAAAAATAATATCGTTGCAGTTGGAGATTCTGCTTTGTACAATAATGGTATTGGAGCTACCGCTTTACAGGCCGTTAGAAATACCGCTATTGGCTCAAAAGCTTTGTATGCTAATACAACAGGAAAAAGTAATACTGCCAATGGTTTTCACACTTTATACGCAAACACAACAGGAGATTTTAATACCGCAACTGGTACAAATACGCTTTCTGCTAACACTACTGGTTCAAGTAATACCGCAAATGGTTCAGCTGCATTACTATCAAATATTACAGGAAATAGCAATACAGCAAATGGTACATCCGCAATGCAATCTAATCTTTCTGGAAGTTATAACGTAGCAAATGGAGAAGGTGCTTTGTATTCTAATATTTCCGGAAATTCCAATATCGCAAATGGTTCAAATGCTCTTTTTTCTAATACTACAGGTTATGGAAATACCGCAAATGGTTCAAGTGCACTTAATTCAAATACCACAGGTACAAGCAACCTTGCAAGTGGTTTAGCAGCTCTTTTTTCAAATACCACAGGTTCATCTAATGTTGCTATTGGTAATAGTGCTTTGTATAAAAATACGGTAAATAGTAATATCGTTGCAGTTGGTGATTCTGCTTTGTACAATAACGGTACTGGAGCTACCGCTTTACAAGCTATTAGAAACACAGCAATTGGCTCTAAAGCTTTGTATACAAATACAACAGGTTATGCTAATACAGCTAATGGCTATCAATCTATGTATGCTAACACTTCTGGTATTTATAACACATCTAATGGTTCACTTGCACTAAGTGCAAACACCGTAGGAAGATTCAACACTGCAACAGGAGCAAATGCATTAAAAGGATTAACTACAGGAGATTACAATACTGCCTTAGGACATAATGCTTTTTTTTCGGGAGATTTTACCAACTCAAGTGCAATTGGTGATGGTGCTACCGTAACCGCAGACAACCAAGTAAGAATAGGTGATGCTGTTAGCAGTATTGGTGGTCCTGCTCCTTGGACAACCGTTTCAGATGCTCGTTTTAAAAAGGATATTAAAGAAAATGTTATCGGTTTAGACTTTATTTTAAAACTTCGTCCCGTTACTTATCATTTAAACACCAATGCTATGGCTAACTTTTTACATAAAAGTGGTGATCAACGAAAATCTGCTTCCGAAAAAGCTCAAGAAAGCATTTTGCAAACAGGATTTATAGCTCAAGAAGTAGAAAAAACTGCCCAAAGTTTAGGATATGACTTTAGTGGTGTAGATAAACCGAAAAATAATGCAGATTATTATGGATTGCGTTATGCTCAGTTTGTAGTTCCTTTAGTAAAAGCTACACAAGAACAACAAAAAATTATTGAAAAGCAACAATTAAAAAATGACACGCAAGAAAAAGAAATTGATCAATTGAAAGCGGAAGTAGAACAATTAAAGAAAGAAGTTAAATTATTAATATCTAAAATTAAATAATAATGAAAAAACTACTGCTTATATTAATGATAATTTCTCTATTTACAGCTAATGCACAAATAGGAATAGGTACTAACACGCCAGATAGTTCGGCTGAATTGGATATCAGCTCTACCACAAAAGGAATTTTAATTCCTAGAATGACAGCGGTACAACGAAATGCTATTAGCTCTCCTGCCGTTGGGCTAAAAGTTTATGTAACTGATGACA
>JALSVQ010000070.1 GCA_027073495.1 Flavobacteriaceae bacterium
TGCTATTCCGATTGGTTTATCAAACGCTGCATTTGCTCCTTGCCCATCTTGATTACCACTTGTGCTACTTCCTGCAAAAGTACTTACCAAACCATTTGGTGTTATTTTTCGTATGCTATGATTATAATTATCTGTTACATATAAATTATTTTGTGAATCTATTGCTAATCCATAAGGGTTATCAAATTGTGCTGCAATACCTTGCCCTTCCGAATAACCTGCACTTCCATTTCCTGCAAGTGTAGTAACCACACCACTTGGGGTAATTTTTTTAATTTTATGATTATTAGTATCACATATAAATACATTATTATTACTATCTATTGCTAATCCATATGGATAATTTAATTGTGCTGCAGTACCAACACCATCTACATCACCTCGTGTGCTCCCTGCAAATGTGCTTACTACGCCACTTGGTGTTATTTTTTTAATTTTATTATTACCTGCATCAGCAACAAAAATATTCCCATTGGAATCCATTGCTATTTGTCTTAAATAGGAACTAAATTGAGCAGAACTACCAGAACCATCTGTATCTCCTTCTGTGCTCCCTGAAAATGTACTTACCTGAATATCTATAATGGTATATGTAAAAATTGGCCCTTCGGTTTCTTTGCTACCTATAATGACTTTTACTTTACCCGTGTAAGCTCTTGCTGGTACTACAGCAGTAATTTGTGTATCTGTTACGGCTTGTACTGTACCTTCTTTATCATTAAAAAATACAGAAACTGCGTTAATATCTGTTCCAAAATCTTGCCCATTAATGGTTACAATGGTTGTTTTTGGCCCATTTGTTGGGCTAATTGTAGTAATGATTGGGTTTGTTGTTGGTTCTGTTGGACCATCGCTTTTACAAGATGTTAAGACTAATAATGTTAAGACAAAAATACTTGTAATTATACTTTTTATTGTTTTGTTGCTTTTTAAGCTATTTGTTTTTTTATCCATTTTGTTTTTGTTATTTAATTAGTATTGTTTTAGAATTTTTATTTTTTTATTTTAAATTTACCTTCGGTGAAATTCTTAATACTTGCATCCATTTTTGTGCTTCCTACTCCTTTAAATGAAAACGTTCCTTCCAAATAAGTATCTGTGTTTTCCGTTATTGTAATTGTTCCAGAAGAACCTAAAACAGATTTTTTTGCATGCCAGATATAATATATTGATTTTCCTTTAAAAATAATTTTATCATGATAAACCAATGTTATCTTATCCTCTAAATTAAATGTTCCAGTTTCATTATTATTTAGATTTAAGCCTAAAGTAATTCGCGTTTTTTCTTTTTTGTTATAGCCATTAATTATATTAGAAAGTTCTGTTGTACTTCTCAAATCCATTTTATCATTAAATATATGTTTAACGCCATTTATCTTTACCGTTAAATAATAACCTTCTTTGTTTAAATTTGATTCTGATTTATTATTACACGAATAAAAAACAAATAAACTAATTAATAATCCTATTACTATTGTTTTTAATCTTGTTTTCATATTTTATTATTAATGTGTTTAAAATTGAAAAGTAAACAGTGTACTTAGTATAAATAGTATTATTGTTGTTTTTTATATCGAAAGCAGCTTATTAAGTGGTCATTGACCATACCAACAAACAATTATTAATTATTCAGGGTTTATTCCGTAATATGCACAAACAGCATAGTA
>JALSVQ010000071.1 GCA_027073495.1 Flavobacteriaceae bacterium
TTTTTAATAAATCTAAAAACACGACAATCCCTAAAAACACAAAAGCGCCTACAATTACAAAATATTTTAAGATTAATGCATACGTTTGTTTCGCATTTTTTTGCTTGGAATGCCCAAAGAAAAAAGGCTCAGCGCCTAAGCGAAAGGCCGTAATATAGAGATTCATAAAAATAGCCAATTTGTACATTGCAGCATACATTCCTTCGGTGTCTTTGCTTAAATATTCGCCAATGAGTATTTTGTCTAAATTTTCATTAATTAAATACGCAATACCAGCAATGACTATCGGCCAGCTATAGCGTAGCATTTTTTTGAATAATGCATTGTCAAAGTGCCATTTAAACCGAATTAAATAAGGCAAAAGCAATACAAATGATAGTAAACTTCCCAGAAGATTGGCTATAAAAATAAAATTGACTTGTGGCATACTTTTATAAAAACGCTGCAAGCCATTTGGAATACTATTTTTAGCTAATTGTGGTATCCATTTTAAAAATAACAGATTAACACTAACAATTACAGCTACATTCAGCAGTTTGATAAGTGCATATTTTATAGGGCGATTGGAAGCTCTAAGATAAGCAAAAGGCACCATTGCCAAAGTGTCTAAGGCAAGAATACTTGCAAAAAACTTTAAGCGCAGCGGATTGTTTTCAAAGCCAAATAAATGAATAAAAAAATCTGAAAACCCAAATAGGATTAGCAGAAAAAAAGCAACACTAGCAAGCATTGCTATAAATGTAGTCGCTATTAAGTGATCTTTTTCTTTAGCATCTTTATAAAACCTAAAAAAAGTGGTTTCCATGCCAAAAGTAAGGAGCACAGCAAACAATCCTGTCCAGATATAAAAATCGGTATTTGCTGCATACTGACTTTTATCTTGCAAAGCATCGGTATGTACTTTGACCAATAAAAAATTGATCACACGAGGCAATACCGCCGCAATACCATAGATGATTGTATCTTTAAAAAAACGCTTCAATGTGCTCATAAGCCACAAAAATAGCTAATAAAATAGTCAATCAAGAATAAACTATTGTTTTTTGATGATTTCGGCAGTTTGTATGGCAGCTTCAAGCTCAAAGAGATAGTTGCGTTTCTTTGTATTTGGTGCATAAATAAAGCCTTCGAGTACAAGATAACGTTTATTTAAAGTATCTTCGATGGTGTAATTTATATACGGACCTCCTTTGTATTCGCCAGACATTTTCCATAAACCTTTAGACACAAAAGCACGATGTCCTTTGAATGTTGTTTTTGAAACATAAGGCGAAAATTTCATTTCAGAAATAAGATGTGAACCTGCTAATTCTCCAGGAATATTCTCACCGATAGTGCCACGTTTTTCCAAAATATAATTTGGAATGGAATCAAATGGAGTTTCATCCATTGCAAATTCTGATAGTATCAAATTGGAATACCCGTGTTTTACATCTTTGATATACCAAAAGAAATCGCCTTTTTTTTCTGCGAGTTTAAATGATTTTGGCACGCGTATTTTTAAACCTAATGGTGCTATCGCTTTAAGTTGTTCATCATTAGTTTTTGCATTTAAATCGTTATTAAATGCTACTGTTTCTGCTTTGTCTAATGTTGTAATAATTTCTTTTTTATGTGCAGCTATAGTTTTGAATAATGCTTCTTTTGTACCACTTAATTGAAATA
>JALSVQ010000072.1 GCA_027073495.1 Flavobacteriaceae bacterium
ACACAGAAGAGACGGCGCAAGAAACCGCCCAACCTCAAGAAGAGTCACCTATAGAAAAGCTTAAAAAATTGAAACAGCTCTTAGCAATGGAGTTAATTACCGAAGCTGATTATAATAGTAAGAAAGAAGCAATTCTTTCAGCATTATAAAAATTAGAAAACCAAACATTATTTAACCATACTATTTATATAATAAATAGTATGGTTTTTTATTAATACTTAATTTAAGTATAAAGACTAATAATTTAAAATTTTTATAGTAAATTTACATCAACAAACACAAATGATATGCTTACGAAAGTTTATGGAAGTTCTTTTTTTGGAATTGATGCCACAATAGTTACAGTAGAAGTAAATATTAGCAAAGGTATTGGTTATCATTTAGTGGGTTTGCCAGATAACGCCATTAAAGAGAGCAGTTACAGAATAGCAGCAGCTCTTGATAATAATAATTACAAACTTCCAGGTAAAAAAATAACCATCAATATGGCACCTGCAGATATGCGCAAAGAAGGTGCTGCTTATGACTTGACCATTGCTATAGGAATACTTGTAGCAAGTGGGCAAATTCAAGCACTTGATATTGATAAGTATATTATTTTGGGAGAACTATCTTTAGATGGTAGTTTGCAAGCTATTAAAGGCGTATTGCCAATAGCTATTCAGGCTAAGTCTTCTGGTTTTAAAGGTATTATTATCCCGATGCAAAATGCAGAAGAAGCAGCAATAGTCTCTGGTCTTGATGTTTTAGGTGTTTCCTCTATTCAAGAAGTGATCGATTTTTTTGACAAAGGAAAAATGATAACACCTACTACTATAGATATTGCTACTGCTTTTAATAATCCAATAGATGCTTTAGAATTTGACTTTTCAGATGTAAAAGGACAAGAAAATATAAAACGATGTATGGAAATAGCCGCAGCTGGTGGTCATAATATTATTTTGATAGGACCTCCTGGAAGTGGTAAAACCATGCTTGCTAAACGATTGCCGTCAATATTGCCTCCAATGACACTCGACGAAGCTTTAGAAACAACAAAAATACATTCTGTAGCAGGAAAAACTAAAGAGGGGAGTGGTCTTATTAATCAGCGTCCATTTCGCAGTCCACACCACACCATTTCAGATGTAGCTTTGGTTGGTGGAGGCTCTTATCCTCAACCTGGTGAAATATCATTAGCTCATAATGGTGTGTTGTTTTTAGATGAATTACCTGAGTTTAAACGTACTGTTCTTGAAGTAATGCGGCAACCATTAGAGGATAGAGAAGTAACGATATCACGAGCGCGATTTACTGTTACCTATCCTACAAGTTTTATGTTGGTGGCAAGTATGAACCCTAGTCCAAGTGGCTATTTTGTAGATGAAAATAATCCGATGACATCTTCTGTTAATGAAATGCAACGGTATTTAAGCAAAATATCAGGTCCATTATTGGATAGAATAGATATTCATATTGAAGTGTCTCCTGTGCCTTTTGAAGAATTATCCAATGACCGTAAAGGAGAAGCAAGTAAATTTATTCGTGAACGTGTGATTAAAGCACGAATGATACAAACAAAAAGATACCAAGATTTGGCTCATGTGCATTATAATGCACAAATTAGAACCAAACAGTTGGCTCAGTTTTGTAAACTTGATGAAACAAGTATGGGTTTATTAAAAAAAGCTATGGAATCATTAAAATTATCTGCTAGAGCTTATGATAGAATACTTAAAGTAGCACGTACCATAGCAGATTTAGATGCAGCAGAAACTATCAATTCCAATCATATAGCCGAAGCAATTCAATACCGAAGTTTAGATAGAGAGGGCTGGTTAGGATAGTCTTGATACAAAAAAAGTTATTGACTATACGGAGTACAGACCAATAACTTTTTAAAACAAAACCTAATTTTTTATTTTGAAAAATAAAGTTGCCATCTTGAAGTATGATGACAACTTTATAAACAAAACCTAATTTTTTTATAATATCTATTTTTATATAGAAGTTATCAGTATTTAATATGAAACTTATAAATAAAAACTTAGTATTTTAATGAACGCTACTATCTCTCGATTTGTATACTACAAAGAACGTGTAATATTTTACATCAATCAAGAGGGAAAAGCCCCTTATTTTTAATTTTTTTCAAAGGGGTTTTTACCTCATAATTACTAATTTAGTATTAAATAGCTTTTAATCTAGTTTAAATATTTTTTTTAACATATTAATGAAGTCATAATGTTTATATATAAATATTAAGGTAAAACCCTCTTTTTTTTTATCAAAACAAGGAGATTTATCCTCTTGTTTAGGTCAAAAACTCGCTATATATTCGCAATATTAAAATAATTCTTTTAGAATTCTTTTAAAATTTTCACGTTAGTTGATTAAACTAAAAAAAATATTAATTTAAATTTATTTATTATGAAAAATTTTACTCACACAAAACTAGTTACTTTTTTATTGCTAATTGCCATAACCTTTACTTCATGTAATAAAGGAGATCAAGTAACTGCGCCAAACGATGATTCAGAGACGGTGATGAGACCGCAAAATGCGATTAGTTTAGAGCATTATAAGACTTATAAACGTTTGTATAAGGAGCAACGTCTCAATGATTTTAATGCGAAACACCCAGAATTTCCTATGGGAGATACACAAAAAGTGTGGTTTAGTATAGAGACTATGAAAAATTATATTGCTTATGTAGAGTCTGTATCTGCAAAAAAAGGAATACCAGTTACCGGTATTAGCTTTCACTATGGAGTGTACCCAAAAACGAAAGAATATGGTATTTATGGAGGTTATCAAACATTGGTAATGATACCAACTGCTATGATTGATGGGTATAACCGTGATTTTGAACCATTGCAATCTACTTACGGAGAACCAAAACCATTTGACGATGCTACAGCTAATGTGAATATTGCAGGAAAAGATGAAACAACTGAAACAGAAAGCTCTGCTGCTAATAGAGGGTTGGTATCTCCTCCAACTAGAGATTAAATAATGATTAATAATCATACTAAATTTTTTTATTATACTTTTGTGTGAAATATCATTAATGAAAAATATATATTATCTGTTTACCAACCCGATATTAAACATTGAATATATTTCGGTTATTATAGTTACTTTATTTTATTCCAAAATTAGAAAAACACGACTTAACTATTTTATATTTTTTTTATGGTACGCATGTTTAACTGAGGTTACTGCTAATATTTTTTATCATTATGGTTTTAAAAATAATATTTTAATTTATGATATTTATACTTATGTAGAGCAAGTTTATTTTTATTACATCTTCTACAATTATATTCAGCATAGTATTGCTAAACATATAGTTGTAGGATTTGTAATGTTTTTGCACCTTGCTTATTTATACGATATTTTTATACTACATAGTAATTATCCAATTTACCTTTCTAATTCGTTTATCATCAATCAAATTTTTCTTATTATTACTATATTTTATTTTTTGATTGAGTTTTTTATTTCCGACCGGGCGCTTCATGCTACAGATTATCTTATTTTTTGGATTAGTGTGGCTATTTTGTTTTACTATATTACCTTCTTGCCTTTAGATACCGTTTTGAGAGGGTTTAGCTCTGATAATACACAGCTTATAAGTAAAATGCGTACGGTAGTAGTTGTTATATTATATACTATTTATTCATTTGGTTTTATATGGAGCAAGAAGAAATATTAAATCAAGGTGGAATATTGCGGGTAGTACTCGTTTTTAGTTTAGTGCTATTTGTTATGTTGGCAATGGTAATTATACTATTTATGTTGTTTCAACGGAAAAAGCTTAAACAAACTATTGAAAATCATAAACGAGAAGAAGCTTTTCGCAAACAGCAAGATTTGGCGCGTATCGAAATTCATGAAAATGCTTTAAAAAATATAGCGTGGGAACTACATGATAATATTGGGCAGTTGCTTTCTGTATCACGTATGCAGCTCAATATTATTCAGTTTCAAGTAGAAGAAGCATTTAAAGCTAAAATAACAGATACGAGTGAATTAATACAAGTGGCACTACAAGAAGTACGATCTTTGTCAAAGACACTCAACCCGGAAGTTGTAGAAAGTATAGGTTTAATAGATGCTATAAAAACAGAACTTGAACGCTTTGAACGGTTACGGTTTCTCAAAACAACTTTTGAAGTTCATGGAGAAGAGGTTTTTATAGAAGGGAAGCATCAATTGATTATTTTTAGAATTATTCAAGAGTTTTTTTCGAATACTATTAAGCATGCAAAAGCAGAAATAATAAAAGTAGTTCTTGATTATTCGCCTTCGGAATTAATAATTCACCTTGCAGATGACGGTAGAGGATTTGATAATGAAAAAGTTATCAAAAATTCAGGTTTAATAAACATGAATAGTCGTGCAGAAATGATAAATGCTACTGTTAATATTGAGACAGCTCCAGAAAAAGGTGTATCTTTACAGCTGAAATATCCATTATCTTAAAAAAACAAAATGTCAAAAAAAAGTAACGAAAAGACGATTGAAAAAACAAAAAAACGACAAGTTGTTATTGTTGATGATCATATTCTTTTTACACAATCTTTGACAGGTTTAATTAATACATTTGAAGATTATGAGGTTGCTTTTACTTGTCAAAATGGGGAAGAGTTTCTTAAAAAAATAGAAAGCATAGATCTAGAAACAATAGATGTTGTACTATTGGATATCAATATGCCAAAAATGAATGGCATTGAGGTGATGAAACATTTACATCGCAAGCATTCACAACTTAGTGTAATAGTATTATCAATGGAAGATTCAGAGAAAACAGTTATTCGAATGCTTAAATTTGGAGCAAAAGGTTATTTGCTCAAAGATATTCATCCAGATAACTTACTGCAAGCACTTAATTCAGTTGTAGAAAGTGGTTTTCATCATTCAAAACTTGTTTCAAGTGTAATGTTTTATAATATGCACCCTAATGCTAAGCGTAAAGATAAAAAAATTGAGTTGAGTGATAAAGAAAAAAAGATACTCCAATTACTATGCTCTGAGATGACCTACAGAGAAATAGCAGAATCACTCCATATGAGTCCTAAAACTATTGATAACTACAGAATGAACTTGTTTCAAAAATTAGAAACTAAAAACAGAATTGGACTGGTTATTTATGCTATACGCAATGATATTTTTAGAGTGTAACTTTTATATTTACCTAAAAAAAAACAAAAAGATGTTAGTTTTCAATAAATCTAAAGAGATAGAAAAGTATAATTTAATATTATTTATTAAATCGTATAAGCCAGATTTTTATAGAGTAAAAAAATTATTAACAAGTATAAAAACTCATAATGTAAACAATATTCCCGTTTATCTTTCTGTAAACGATGATGATCATGATTATTTTAAAAACAATTTAGATTATGATTATTTTTTGTTAAAAGACAGTGATATTATACCATGTGATATTGATGACCCTTGGCGATATCAACAAGTAATTAAAGCATCTGTGCATCGGTTAAATATTTGTAATAATTATTTAGCTATTGATTCTGATAGTGAGTTTATAAAAGATTTTTTTATAAAAGATTTTATTTATAAAGATGCTGTGCCATATTCATTAATGCATGAACCTAAAATTTTTTTGGAAGTAATGGAACAGATTAATATGGACTCTCAAGCTACTTTTTTTTAAGAAAACTACATTAATAACAAGAAAACTATTAAAAATAAACGATACTGATAGAGTGTGGGATTATGGTCCATCACCCTATATTTGGTCAACAAAAGTATGGGAAGAAATCAATAATTTTTTAAATAAAAAAGGATTTACTTTTGCTTCTTTTTTAATGGAAATAAGTAAACATACAGATCCAAGTGAAGCTATTATTTATGGAGAATTTCTAAGAGTTAATAAAATCATAGAAATTATACCTATAGGACCTTTGTTTAAAGTCTATCATTATAAAAAACAATTTCAATTAGAAAAGAAGAATTATAAAATAGATGTATTGAAAAAAATATACTTAGGAGTTATTTTTCAAAGTAATTGGAGTAAAAAATCATTTTTTTCTTTTCTGAAGTAAAATATTTAGCTGATCTTTTAATAAAAGTTGTTTTGTTTTTTTTCTTACCTTTGAGCGTAAATAAAAAGAAGATAGCATGCGCATTTTAAAGAAGATAGTAAAAGTATTGTCGTTTATAGTACTTTTATTGATATTAGTACTTTTTGTTTTTTATCAAAAAAATAAGCCAACATACAGCGGTAAATTAACGTTAGATCATCTGAATGATGAAGTAAGCACTTATTTTGATAAAACTGGAGTACCACATATTTATGCCTCAAATCAGCATGACGGCATGGTTTCTCTCGGTTATCTTCATGCACAAGATCGGTTGTGGCAGATGGAGCTTGTCCGTCGTATTGCAGCGGGAAAACTTTCCGAAATTTTTGGTAAAGACGCTTTAGGTAATGATGAATTCTTTATAGGATTAGGAATTCAAGAAGCAGCCAAAAAAAATATTGCAAAATTGGATAAATCAAGTCCTGATTATAAACTCACCATGGCATATCTAGATGGTGTAAACCAATTTATTGCTAATGGTGCTACGCCTATAGAATACCGTATTTTGGGTATTGAGAAGCAACATTTCACTATAGAAGATGTATATAATGTATTTGGTTATATGAGTTTTAGTTTTGCAATGGCTCAAAAAACAGATCCTTTGATGAGTACTTTATCCAAAAAACTGGGCGATAAATATATGCAAGCTTTACCTATCAATACTGTAGCAAATTCTACTTTGATAAAAAGTTATCATCAAACGCAAGAAACGCTTACTGCTATTACCAAAAAACTAAACCATATTTGGGGAGATGAAGCTAAAACTCCTGCTTTTATTGGTTCAAATTCTTGGGTTGTTAATGGAAATAAAACCAAAAATGGAAAAGTAATTTTTAATAATGATCCACATATTTTGTATACACAACCAGCAACATGGTATATGTCACATATTGTTACACCAGATTTTGAAATATTTGGTTATAATCTTGCGTTGACACCATTCCCTTTATTAGGTCATAATCACGATTACGCCTATGGACTTACCATGTTTGAAAATGATGATGTAGATTTTTTGGAAGAACATACAAACCCTGATAATCCATCAGAATATAAAACAGACAGCGGATGGAAAAAATATGAAACTACAGAATATACTATCAAGGTAAAAGATGCCGAAGATGTTAAACTTACTGTTCGTAGAACTCGCAATGGTGTTATTATGAACGATTTGATGCCTGCAAAAGTACTGCAAGCCAAAAGCCCTGATATTACCACTAAAAATCCAGTAGCATTGCGTTGGATATATACTGATTTGCCTAACAGAATGCTTCATGCTTCCTATAAACTATCTCATAGTAATTCTGTAGTAGATTTTAAATCTGCAGCAGCAAGTTTTACCTCTCCAGGTCTTAATGTGATGTATGGCGATGCAAAAGGAAATATAGCTTGGTTTGCGGCAGCAAAACTATATGATTATACGCATAAAGTTAATCGTAAAGGTATATTAGACGGTGTAGCAGATCACGATTTGATTTATTATGACTTTGATAAAAATCCGCAAGCCATAAATCCAAGTTGGAATTATGTTTATTCTGCCAACAACCAACCTAATGATACTATTAATGGGGTGCTTTATCCAGGTTATTATTTGCCAGAAAATAGAGCCAAGCGTATTGTACAGCTATTAGATGCTAAAAATGATTGGAGTATGGCAGATTTTGAAGCTATGATAAACGATGTCACATCTGCTGTAGATGGAGATTTAGCAAAAATAATGGTTTCTAACATTGACTTGGATAATTTATCTGATTTAGAACGTCAAGCCATAACTTTGTTAAAAGATTGGGATGCTTCTTATACTCATAATAGCGTTGCAAGTACTATTTTTACAAAATTCAAATACAATTACCTCAAAGCTACATTTGAAGATGAAATGGGTACTGAAAATTTTGAATTATTCTTAAGCACGCATATTTTCAAACGTACAATTGCTTATCAGCTTAAACAAGATGAAACGAATATTTGGTGGGACAATATCAATACAAAAAATGTAAAGGAAACCAAACGTATGATACTCAATACCGTGTTTCAAAAAACAATTGCAGATTTGAAAACACAGTTAGGAGATTCAATAGCAGATTGGAAATGGAACCGCGTGCATTTTATTGAGCATCAACATCCATTTGGTCAAGTGCCAGCTTTGCGCAAATACTTTAATGTAGGACCATTTCCTATTAATGGAACAAACGAAGTGCTAAATAATACTATTTTTCACCTTAATGGCTCAGGTGTTTATAATGCTGTAGCAGGACCTTCAACACGACGAATTATTGATTTTTCTGATATAGAGCATGCAAAAACTATATTGCCTACAGGTCAGTCTGGAAATGTGTTTAGTAAGCATTATGATGATATGGCATTGAAATATAATGCAGGGAAATTTGTTCCGATGTTATTGAATAAAGATGAGATAATTGCAGAAAGTACAAAACTTGTATTTGAGAAAAAGTAAATACAAATTATTTATAATAAAAAACACCATAAGTTATTATGGTGTTTTTGTTTTTTAATTGGTTGAGGAATATTTATTTTGTTTTCTTCACATATTGAGTCAATATAACAATATGTTGTCCATCAACGCGTCCTTCTATATGCTCTGCATTATCGTGAACCAAAGAAATACGATGTACAGCAGCACCTCTTTTAGCAGTAAATCCACCACCTTTTACTTTAAGATCTTGAATAAGTACTACAGAATCTCCATTTTCAAGAATATTTCCATTGCAATCTTTGTGAATAATTAACTCCGAAGCCTCTTTGCCATCGCCTGCAGCTTCGGCCCATTGTAATCTATCATCTTCAAAATAAAGCATATCTAATAAATCTTGTGGCCATCCTTCGTTACGTAAACGTGTTAGCATACGCCAAGCTAATACTTGTACGCCAGGTACTTCACTCCACATACTATCGTTTAAACAACGCCAATGGTTTGCATCCATAGTATCAGGATTTTCTATTTGGTTAAGGCAAGTAGCACAAACGACCACTTTAGAATCATCACCTATAGCTGGAGCATGAGATACTTGATGAACACTTAAATCTTTAGTGTCAGCACATAGTTCACATTTATTTTTACTTCTTTCTTGTAATTCTTTTGTTATACTCATTTATATTATAATTTATAATTATGCAAATTTATTATAAAATAATTGCCCACAAAAAAATAGTCATACAAATATTGTATGACTATTTTAAGTTTAAATAAGTTTGTTTTTAGAGTAAAAAATTAAATGTTCTATTTTACACTGAAAATATATGTATATTATCAAAATAAATAAGTAATAATTCTTACATTAGTATTTATTAAGTTGTTTATCCATAACGAGATATAATACGAGTGTTATTTCAATACTTCCACTATTGGGTTTCCGGAACATCCACTAGGCGCTTCAATATCTAATATAGCAGCTATGGTTGGTGCTATATCTGGGATCTCGACTTTACTAAATGTTTTGCCATGTGAAATGTGTTTTCCAAAAAATAGGAGTGGCACATGCGTGTCATAACCAAAACCTGATCCATGAGTAGAGCCTTGACGTCCGTAACCACTGATATATGCAGGGTCAAGTATAATAACAACATCACCAGAGCGTTTTGGGTGATGCCCCATTTGTATTTTATGGATAATACCTTCAGTAAATGATGTACTATGTAGTTTCTCACCTGTTATACATTGATAAACGTGTGGTAATTGAGCTATTTCTCCTTGCAGATAGTTACTTACCTTTTTCTTTGATAAATGCGCTGCTTTTAGTGCTTTAGGGTTTAAAAACACTTGGTAATTCGATATATTAGCAATTAAGCTATCTACACCATATTTTTTATAAGCTATTTTTTTAATAGCTTTTTTCAATTTCTTTTGGTTGACATAACCAGCAGGAATTTTTTTAGATTCGAGATATGCAGGTACACGCACACCACCGTGATCTGCTGTTAAAAATAACGTGTAATTACCTTTGCCTACTTGCTTGTCCAAATATGTTAATAAGTCTGCTATATCTTTATCTAAACGAATATAGGTATCTTCTACTTCTTTAGAATCAACGCCAAAACGGTGCCCTACATAATCTGTAGCCGAAAAGCTGATAGCTAGAAAATCAGTAATAGTATCAGCTCCCAATTGTTCATTTGCGATAGCAAGCTTTGCAAAATCTTTGGTTAATGTATTTCCAAATGGTGTGGATTTTAAAAGACTATACCCTTCATTTTCTTTTGCTAATTCTTTTAAATCATAAGGAAAAGTAGGTGTTTGCAGTCCTTTAAAAGGTTTTTCATAGATGTTATTATCTTTAATTGACTCTGTGTACGTATTGATGTCATATAAAGTATTCCACGTTTTGAGATATGCATCTACTTTTCTAGAATCATTGAATGCTGCAACCCATTTTGGCAATTCATTAATATAAAAAGTACTTGAAATAAAACGCCCTTGGTCATTGCCATCAAACCAATAAGCAGCATTAGCCAAATGTCCTGCAGGCAATATTGAAGCTCTGTCTTTTAACGAAATACCAATGACTTTTCCAGCAAAATTACTATCCAATCGTAGTTGATCGGTTATTGTGGTTGTCATTTCATTTTTAGGAGACATTTGCCCTGCTTTTGAACTCGAACCTACGGTTTTAACACTACTGTCATCGGTACAATAGATGTATTCCCCCGTTTCTTTATCATACCAATTATTACCAATAATACCATGATTAATAGGTGTTGCTCCTGTATAAATTGAAGTGTGTCCAGGTGCAGTATAGGTAGGAACATAGTTAAAATGTGTGTTTTTACAGCTAAATCCTTCTCGAACTAAGCGTTTAAAGCCTTTTTCTCCAAATTTATTATAAAATCGTGTGAGGTAGTCATAGCGCATTTGATCTACTACAATACCCACAACCAATTTGGGTCTTGTATTTAGATTTTCTGTTTTGTTTGTCGTGTTTTTTACTGCAGATGCTACAGTTGTTGTCTTACACGATAGTATGCTAGTAAATAATATTAGAATATAGAATACTTTTTTCATGGGTATATATTTGTTTTATTGAAATTCAAAATTACGATATTCTCATCGCTTTTATGTAAATTAATTGATAAATTTGCTTATACTAATTATATTTTAAATATTTTAGCAGAATAAATCAGACAGGAATAGATTTGGTAAAATATATAGAAAATATAGGGCGTTATTTTATAATGCTTTCGCAAGTGTTTCGAAAACCTCAAAAGAAAAAAATATTTACACGTACATTTTGGCGTGAAATAGATGACTTGGTTTTGAGTTCATTTGGTATTGTAGCATTTATATCTTTTTTTGTTGGTGGTGTGGTTGTTATTCAAATGGCATTAAACCTTGAAAACCCATTGATACCACGCACTTTAATAGGTTATGCTACGCGAGAATCTTTAGTTTTAGAGTTCTCCCCAACTTTAATTTCTATTATATTAGCAGGAAAAGTAGGTTCGTATATCACTTCTAGTATAGGAGCTATGCGTGTAACAGAGCAAATTGATGCACTTGCAGTAATGGGAGTAAACTCATTGAATCATTTGGTATTGCCCAAAATAATAGCCACTGTTTTATTATACCCTTTTCTTATTATATTTAGCATGTTTTTAGGTATAATAGGTGGCTATGTAGCAGGAAATTTAACAGGACTCGTTTCTTCTCAAGATTTTATAGATGGTATTCATAAATATGTTGTTAATTTTCATTTTTATTATGCCTTAATCAAAACAGCTGTTTTTGCCTTTGTTATAGCAACTATCCCTGCATTTTATGGTTATTATGTAAAGGGAGGTTCATTAGAGGTTGGACGCGCAAGTACCAAAGCCGTAGTTTGGACAAGTGTTGTGATTATTTTACTCAACTATATATTAACCCAATTATTACTTAGTTAATTATGATAGTAGTAGAAGACATACATAAATCATTTGGCGAGCAGCACGTGCTAAAAGGTATTACTACAACCTTTGAAAAAGGAAAAACAAACCTTATCATTGGGCAAAGTGGCTCTGGAAAAACCGTTTTTTTAAAATGTTTATTAGGTTTGCTTATACCAGAAGAAGGAACTATCAGTTTTGATGGACGAAAAACCCATGAACTAGATAAAAATGGACAACGTCAGTTGCGATCTGAGATTGGCATGGTTTTTCAAGGTTCCGCTTTATTTGATTCGATGACTGTAGAAGAGAATGTAAAATTTCCGCTAGAAATGTTTACAGATAAAACCGAAGAAGAAATTTTGGAACGTGTTAACTTTGTATTAAATCGTGTAAACTTAGCAGGTGCTAATGACAAATATCCATCAGAGATTTCTGGAGGAATGGCAAAGCGTGTAGCCATAGCACGTGCTATAGTCAATAAACCAAAGTATCTGTTTTGCGATGAACCGAACTCAGGTTTAGATCCTAAAACAGCTACCGTTATTGATAATTTAATTCACGAGATAACAGTAGAATATGATATTACTACCGTTATCAATAGTCATGATATGAATTCAGTAATGGAAATAGGTGATAAAATAGTCTTTTTAAAACTTGGAGATAAAGCATGGGAAGGCTCAAAAGATACTATTTTTACTACAGAAAATGAGGCTATTGTTGATTTTGTATATTCATCAAACCTCTTTAAAAAAGTGCGCGAAGCACAACGAAAGGGTTTGTAAATACAATTAATGAATATTCTTGAAAAATATGATGATCAGTTTGCTTATTCAAGTGTGATATTTAATATTGCAATGGCCATACAAGCTTTTGTGCTTTGGTTTCACCCTACACTTGCTGATGCAGATAAAATTTATACGACTGCTTTACTAATAGTTTTTGAATTTTTTATGATTCATTCAGCTCCATTTATGTTATTCTTTCCTAAGAAAATATCATTATTTATTTTTTTTCCATTCTATGGGCTATTTGCATTGGCATTTAATGCATTGGCTGATGGAAATACAGTATTATATTTCTATTTGATAATTGTTTTTAACCGTATGCGCTTTGCTTTTTTTAATGGAGATAAGAACTTAAAAAGTAGAACAGGAACACTTTCTGTTATTGCTCTTGTTGTTTGGTTGCTAGGTATTTTTATTATTAATATGATTAAAAATTATTTACCAGTCTTTGGCTTGAGTGAAAATTTTCTTGAGCTTTCTGGTTATAGGGCTAAACATTCCATCGGAGTTTTTACAGATGACCCAAAGATGGCAATGGCACTTGCTATTATTTATTACTTTTTTTTAGCTATAGCAGAGTATAAACTGCTACGTTTATTTAAAAAACATCCATTATAAGAGCTTTTCAAATTAAATAAATTTTATTTCAGTAGTTCAATAATTCCCAAAGTACTTAGTGCAAGAAGTAAGTAACGTAAAAATTTACCTAAAGTCATCCAAAAAAAAGATGTTGTTTTATTCAATTTTACGACACCAGCAAGTCCAACTAAAACATCCCCCATAAGAGGAACCCAAGACAAAATGAGTATAAAAGCACCATATTTTTCTACTAACTGTAAGGCTTTACTATTGTTTTCAAAAACACTTTTTTCTTTTTTAATATCATAATATTTTCTGCCAAAATAACCCAGATAATAGGTGCTTACACCTCCAAGACTATTGCCTATTGTGGCAATGAGCACAGGTAGCCAAATGGTATTTTCTTGTTGTACTAAATAGATAAGATAAAACTCAGACGTACCAGGTAATAGTGTTGCTGCCAAAAAACTCCAAAAGAAGAGTAGGAGATAGCTGTAAAATAAAGTATTAATTATCAAGAGGGTAAACAAACTACAAGGCTGTTTTTGCTTTGTTCCAAAGGCGTAGCATTTCTTCTAAGTCCATAGTACTCAATGATTGTTCGTTTTTTGAGGCTTCTTGCTCGATGTATTGAAAACGTTTTTTAAACTTTAAATTGGTTTTTTCTAATGCCGTTTCAGGGTTAATTTTTTGCATACGCGCATAGTTAATTAATGCAAAAAGCACATCGCCAAATTCAGCTTCCATTGCTGCTTGGTCTTGTTGTTCTTGAGCTTCATTAAATTCTTCTATTTCTTCTTGCACTTTTGCCCAAACTTGCTTATTATTTTCCCATTCAAAACCAATTCCAGCAGCTTTTTCTTGCATACGCATAGCTTTGATCAACGCAGGCAATGAGTTAGGAACTCCGCCAAGTACCGAAGTATTTCCTTCTTTTAGTTTGAGTTTTTCCCAATTTTGTTTGACTTCTTCTTCAGAACTTACCGTTACATCACCATAAATATGCGGGTGACGATAAATCAATTTTTCTGAAATAGCATCAATAACATCTTTAAGGTCAAAAGCAGCTGTTTCAGAACCTATTTTAGCATAAAAAATAAGATGAAGTAATAGATCTCCGAGTTCTTTTTTTACCTCTTGTTTATCATCAGCAAGAATAGCATCAGCGAGTTCATAGGTTTCTTCTATGGTCAAATGTCTAAGGCTTGCCATAGTTTGTTTTTTGTCCCAAGGGCATTTAGCTCGTAGCTCATCCATTATGTCTAGGAGCTTAGAAAAAGATGCTAATGTAGCTTCTCTACTATGCATTATCTGGAGCGGTTTCTTCTTCTTTTGGCATTACTACAGGTAGTAATTTTGCATTATGCAATATAGTATACCATTTTAATACTTTTTTGATTACTGAAGGATATACTTGATCTTCGTCAAATTCTGGAAGTACTTGTCTAAAATACGTTGATAAAGCTTTATTATCGGCTTTTTTTGGACTGATAGATAGTTTGCCATCATTGTCTTTTTCAACTTCAAAAACAGCATTGAACACATGTCCTAATAATACTTCTTCACTATAGGTATAAATAGCGATTCTATCTAAAGCACTTACTTCATGGCGCATCGTTGCAGTGATGCGTTTTCCATCAACTAAACTTTTGGCAATAAATCCTGTGCGTGTTTGTTTTTCAAGTTCGTATAAACCAGGTTTCCCTGTTATTGCTATTATTTTTTCTAAAATCATATTGTTTTTTTATTTACGTGGAAATTTCATTTTATAATCCACTTTTATTTTTCCTTTTGTTATTTTACTGAGTTTTCCTTTAATCAGACGTTTTTTTAATGAAGAAAGATGATCTGTAAAGACAATACCTTCTATATGGTCATATTCGTGTTGAATGACACGAGCGCGTAAACCATCAAATGTATCAGTATGTTTTGTCCAATTCTCATCGTAATATTCTATAGTTACAATAGGTTTACGAGATACATCTTCACGAACGTCTGGAACACTTAGACAACCTTCGTTAAAAACCCATTCTTCGCCTTCTTCTTTTATGATTTTAGCATTGATAAATACCTTGCGAAAACCATTTAAGGCTTCTTGTTCTTCATCACTGAGTTCATCATCTTCTGAAAACGGAGTAGTGTCTATTACAAAAAGACGAATTGCTTTTCCTACTTGAGGTGCTGCAAGACCAACGCCATACGAATTGTCCATTGTTTCAAACATGTTGGCAATAAAAATATCCAAATTTGGAAAATCTTTATCAATGTCTTTTCCTATTTTTCTCAATACAGGATCGCCGTAAGCTACTATTGGTAATATCATTTTTTCTTTAATTAGAATGCAAAATTATTGATTTAAATAAGTTTGCAAAATTATTGTAGCACTAATTTCGTCAATTAATGCTTTATTTTGTCTTTTTTTCTTCTTTAATCCACTACTTATCATTGTTTGGACTGCCATTTTTGAAGTAAAACGTTCGTCAACACGAATTATTGGTATATTGGGAATTGTTTTTTTTAGTTCGACCAAAAATGGTTTTATAAAGGCTTCACTTTCGGAAGGTTGATTGTTCATCTGTTTGGGTTCTCCAACTACAATCTCAGTTACATTTTCTTCTTTTATATACTTTTTTAGAAATGTTATTAGTTCATTAGTTGGAACTGTAGTGAGTCCGCTAGCAATGATTTTTAAATCATCGGTTACAGCAATTCCGCAGCGTTTTTGTCCATAATCTATAGCGAGTGCTTTTCCCATTATTTTTTTAATTTTCCTACTATTTTATAATTCTGAAAACCCCAAAGTTGTTTGCCTACAAATGTGTTTTCAAACCAAGAAACAATACGATATTTTATTTTGTCTTGCGCATGTCCTGCACGAACTCCTGTATGACGGAGTTGGTCTGCCCAATGAAAATCTGCAATCCAATCTGCCATAGCTTCAGGATGTTCTTGGTCAAATTTATGTACTTTGTTAAGTGGTCCGTAGTCAAACAAATCACTTTGTTGTTGATTTTGTTGTTGTGAGTTACTACCAAAGTATGTGCGCTCATTACTGGTAGTTTTCTTTTTCATTAGATAAGGTGGTCTTACAAAACCATAATGAAATACTTCACAAGGGAGTTCTATTACATTGAGTTTTTCTCCAGCTTGCTGATGATAGGCTTCAAATGTATAATCAAATGTTTCAAATTTACGAAAAGACTGTGCGTCTTTCCAAGAATGTATTTTTTTGTCATTACGGATAATACGTATTTCACGATCATACCAAAAATGATTTAACTGATAATGCTCATAATCTCCCCAAAGATGTTTGTATTTGAATATAAAACCATCAACTTTTTTGTTGTCAAGATATTTTTGGCAAGCATTTTTAATAGTCGGAAGCCATTTTTCGTGTATGGCTTCATCGCTTTGTAGGTAAAATAGCCAATCACCACTGCATGCTTCTTTAGCAAGGTCTGTCTGCTGTGCAAAAATAGTATTTGCAGGATATGACTCGGTATTCCATTCTGAATGTATAATCTTTATTTTATCCGAATTAATACTTTGTATCACTTCTTCGGTCTTATCATCTTCATCACCTTTCCCTATTACAACTACAAATTCATCTACTATTGGTAGTATAGAAAGTATCGATTGCTTAGCAGGAAAATATAATTTTGTAGCATTTTTTACGAATGTAAATCCACTTATTGTCATATCGCTTTATATAAAGTTGACTGCAAAAATACTAAATTTTTTTATCGTAGGCTTTTATCATACCTTTGTATTTATTAAAAAAAAGCAATGAAGATAGGATACGAAGCAAAACGTGTTTTTCATAATACTACTGGTTTAGGTAATTATAGTCGTGATTTGATACGGATAATGCGCACTTTTTATCCTGATAATACGTATTATTTATACAATCCAAAGCCAGGAAAGGTTAATCGTTTGCAGCCAGATAACACTCTTGTCATTGAAAGAAGACCAAGGACTGCTTTTTGGCGCTTTTTCTCGTCATTATGGCGACAAAAAGCAATAGTAAACGATCTTGAGCAAGATAATATTCAACTATTTCATGGCTTATCAGGAGAATTGCCATTAGGCATTGAAAAAGCAACTATAAAAACCGTTGTTACAATACACGATTTGATTTTTATGCGTTATCCAGAACTCTACAGCCGTTTTGATGTAAAAATGCATTATAAAAAGTTTAAACACGCAGCTCAAATAGCTGATGTAGTAGTTGCTATAAGCGAACAAACAAAACGTGATATTATCCATTATTTAAATATTGATGCTATCAAAATTCAAGTGCTTTATCAAGGCTGTGCACCAATTTTTAAAGAAGTTTTAGCTGAAAAATACCGCTATGAGGTTTTGAAAAAACACCAATTACCAAATGATTTTATTTTGAATGTTGGAACTGTTGAACCTCGAAAAAATGCTTTAAATATAGTGAAAGCACTACAAGATTCTACAGAAAATCTTGTTGTAGTAGGGAAAGGGAAGGATTACCTCAAAAAAATGAAACATTATATTACTGAACATCACATGGAACAACGTGTTTTCTTTTTAGAAGGCTTGCAGTTACGTGAATTGGCAGCATTGTACCAACAAGCTAAATTGTTTGTTTACCCTAGCGTTTTTGAAGGGTTTGGCATACCAATAATAGAGGCATTATATAGTAAGACACCAGTGATAACAAGTACAGGAAGTTGTTTTGCTGAAGCAGGAGGCGAAGCCTCAATTTATGTCTCTCCTGATACTGTTCCAACACTTAAAGATGCTATTGAAACCGTTTTAAATGATACGGATAAACAACAAGAAATGATAGTAAAAGGCTTTGAATATGTACAACGATTTAATGACGAAGTGATAGCTGAAAATTGGATGAATTTATACCAAAAATTGTGAAACATAAAAAACCAAATATAGTAATTGATATTGAGCGGATAAAGCATAAATTTACGGGTTTATATGCTTATTGTGAGAATTTGGCATTGAATTTGGAGAAAAATCACAGCTCCAAATTTAATTTCTTTTTCTTTTCTCCATCACCAGCTCCGAAGGGATTGCGTTGGATTGCTGCTAGTTTTTATCACAAATTTTTATTGTATCCTAAGAAACATTATGATTTGTGGCATGCTACTTGGCAAGGCGCTAAATACATTCCAAAACGGAATGCTATAAAATATGTTTTTACCATTCATGATTTAAACTTTCTATATACGGACAAATCTGATTATAAAAAGAAAAAGCTGTTGCAAGCTGTTCAAAAAAGAATTGATAAAGCTGATGCTGTGACAGTTATTTCAAACTATGTTAAGGAAGATGTTTTAAAACATTTGGACATTAATACGAAACCCCTTGAAGTTATTTATAATGGAGTTGAACTTGAAGTGTTTGACGCTTTTAAGTCACCAAGCTATCAACCGAAGAATAAATTTCTATTTACTGTAGGTACTGTTTTATACAAAAAGCATTTTCATGTGCTTCCGCAATTACTTGTTTCAACTGATTATGAACTGATCATTGCAGGAATTCAGCCGGATAAAATGTATGTTAATCAAATACTTGAATCAGCTAAAGCATTGGGTGTTTTGGAACAAGTGCATCTTATTGGTTCTATATCCAAAGAAGAAAAATATTGGTATATGAAACACTGTGAGGCATTTTTGTTTCCTTCCATTTCCGAGGGTTTTGGATTGCCACCAGTTGAGGCAATGTTATTAGGAAAACCTGTTTTTCTCTCTACTTTTACCAGTTTGCCAGAAATTGGTGGTCAAGCAGCTTATTATTTTAATTCTTTTGAAGCACAAGATATGCAAGATGTATTGCAACAAGGGTTGAAAGATTATCAAGAGAATAATAAAGCAGAAATAATAAAGCAATGGGCAAATCAATTCACTTGGGAACGCGCAGCAGCAGCTTATACACAATTATATCAAAAAGTGCTTGGAAAAACGCTTACAGATATTAGTGCTGATGTTGTAGAAAAGCATGACGTTACCGCTATTATACCGACGTATAATGAAGAAGTAAATATTAAAGCAGCTATAGAATCTGTATGTTTTGCCAAAGAGATAGTAGTTATAGATTCTTATAGTACTGATGCTACAGTTGAGATAGCAAAAAGTATGGGAGCAAAAGTTATTCAACGTGAATTTGATGATTTTTCAAGTCAAAAGAATTTTGCCATTGCTAAAGCTAAATATGATTGGATTTTTGTACTCGATGCTGATGAACGAATTGGTGAAGCGTTAAATAATGAATTAATTTCTTGTATCAAAGATCCTGAAGCAGACGCTTACCGTATTAAGCGCAGAAATTATTTTGCAGGAAAAAGAATTCGTTTTAGCGGTTGGCAAACAGACACTGTAGTACGACTTTTTAATAAAAACAAAGCACGATATAATGGTAAAATAGTTCATGAAGAAATAGAAACTACAGGGAAAACACAATTACTAGATCATTATTTAGATCATTATACCTATAGAGACTATAATCATTATCTTAAAAAAGTAACCCATTATGCGGACTTAAAAGCGCAAGATTTATTTAAAAAAGGAAAACGAGTTACTATTTTTCATTTACTACTTTTTCCAATTTTTAGATTCATATCGCATTATTTTATTCGACTTGGTTTTTTAGACGGATTTCAGGGTTTCATGATAGCAAAAATACAAGCTCATGGTGTATTTGTTCGTTATAATAAATTATGGTTAATGAGTAAAAAAATAAAATAATGCAAACTCTAGTAAATAAAACTGTAGCTATCCTTAAAAATGGTGGCGTGATACTTTATCCATCGGATACCGTTTGGGGATTGGCTTGTGATGCTACAAATACTCTTGCTGTAGAAAAACTATTTACTGTAAAAAAAAGAGCATTTGATAAACCAATATTAATCCAAGTATTAGATGAAGAAATGCTTGATAATTATGCACGTATAACTATTGCAATTGATAGTGTTAAAAAGAAATATCCAAATGACCCAATTACTATTATATATCCGTATCTTGAAGGGCTTTCTCCTCTTGTTGTAGCAGCAGATAACACTGTAGCAGCTCGTATTGTTCAAGATGGTTTTACACAACAAGTATTGCAACAATTAGGTAAACCTATAGCTTCTACATCTGCAAATATAAGTGGGAATTTGATGCCCAATTGTTTTGCAGAAATTACCAATTCAATACAAAATAAAGTGGATCATATTGTGCCATTAAAACAAGATGAATTGATGCGAAATACTTCGAAAATTATAAAAATTGAAGGCAATAAAATTATTGTAATTCGCTAGTTTAAATTTTGAAAATAGCATCTAGTTTTTTATAAATATGCTCTTGGTCTAAACTTTGACTGAAAAATGTTTTTGCCGCTAGTGCTTGTTGTTTATAAAAAACGTCATCTGTTAGTAATTTACTAATATTTTGAGCAAATATTTTTGGGTCATTACTTACTAAACAACCATTGTTGGTTTTGGATTCAAGACCATCAACACCACGTTCATTACAAACAACAGGTTTACCAAAAGATAGTGATTCTACTACTTTTATTTTTAAACCTGTGCCACTGAGCATCGGGCAAATCGTCAGTTTGCTTTCTTGGTAGTAATTGGCTATTGTTTCGGCAAAACGTATTTTTTTTACATTTTTTAAATCTGATATTTCATCGCATATACGACCAACAACTGTTATGTTTGTTTTTGTATCTAATAATGGATAAACTTTGTTGAAAAACCAATGTGCAGCTTGTACATTGTGAGGGTTTTTACTTGCTATATAAAAGATATCAATAGGATAACTATTGTAGCTTTCTGCACTATTGTTTGGTAATCCGTGCGCTATGGTTTGAATCTCTTTATTGGGCAAAAACTGACTAAATACAAACTGTTCATCATTAGAAATAGTCCAAATAATATCATACTGTTTTAAGAGATGAATTTCTGTTTCAAAAGCTTTACCTAATTTAAAACGTTTTTTACTACTAAATTGTGCTGTAAAAAAATCGTGAGTATCTACAATTATTTTTGCGTTTTTTAGCAATTTTTTATTCCTAATAAATTCAGTAAATAATACATACGATATAATAATATAATCATATGAATTTTCTTTCAAAATGGCTTCAAAATCTTGTTTTTGACCTACACCAAGATAATAAAAATCTTTGGAGTATTTGCCAAATGTTCTTGGCAATGAATAGTTAAAAAGATAGTTAAGACCACTTCTTTTACGCTCACGAATTAAATAACCATTTTTAATTAAACCAGCATCTTTGAGCGTAACTAAATCTTGTGGTACAAAATTTTCACGTTCAGCATATTTCTTTTTATGTTCTCCAACAAAATCAATATCAAATCGACGTGATTTGAAATAATGCAATAGATTATTAGCTCTTGCATTATTTCCTTGGTTAAGATTCAAAGGGTTATCAGGGTAGAAATATAGTATTTTTGTCATTGTTTTAATTCATTTAATTAGGATTCTTTGTTCTCAAACGCTAGTTGAAAATCATCATGAAACTTCCAAGCTTGATGTACTCCAAGGCTGTGTTTGCACAAAAAACTTTCGGAAGCAAAACGCATTGCTATATTCCAGTTAGGAAGTATTGCGTTTTTATCGTGAAAGAGATGATAAGAGAAAAATACATCTTCATTTTGATAGTCAGGCATATCATCAATGCTTGTTTCACTATGTTTTTCAATGATTTCAATCATTTTATTCACATTTCGCAATGAAAAACCACCATTTCCACCCATTTTATCTACTGTATTGAAACGCTTTTTCCACCACGGCCATACAGCACCTACATAATCGTAGGTTAAAAATTGCTCAATACCAAAACGAAACATCAGGGAGTCCGTTTGAAAAATCAATACACGCTGATGTTCTTGTAGTTTTTTCCAAAACCCTTTGTCTTTCAATACAAAATTATAATCTTGATTACTATTAATTGCTATTGCTAATTTATGAAAAACTACATTTTCGCATTGTTTACCGAGTATATTTTCTATAAATTCTTTATTATCATCACTATGAAATATATGGAGTTTCCAATTGGGCACATAATAAGCTATATTTTTTAGAACAATTTCAAAGCGTTTGTCTTTTCGTGTTTCTACAATTACTAGTCCATTACTTGAATCTTTAGGAAATTCATAACATTCAAAATTATTATCAAAAATAGCCAGTTGTTCTTTGCTAATATTAGGAAAATCAAGCGTTAAAGAAGCCTCATTTTCTTGAAATTTATCACATAATGGTTTTTTTGATTTGAAAATACGTTTCCAGAGTGTATTTTCTATACGATGAGGGCAAGCTATTGGGCATTGGTTATTATGTAATGATTGCATACTGTTTTAAAAGTCTTACTTTATAATAATTCTTAGTTTGTAAAAATAATATAATATATAAGAGTAAAAGAGTATTTAAAACATTATTTTTGCAAAAAAAATTAAAGCAATTTATTAATGGATCAATCAATTAATTATAGTGCAAATCTTTCAGACCCTATTTTTGAAAAAATAACAAAAGTAGCAACAGTCCTTGGTTTAGAAACCTATGTGATTGGTGGCTTTGTGCGTGATTTATTATTAGATAGAGGAGAAGCTAAAGATATTGATATTGTTACTGTTGGAGATGGCATTGTGCTAGCAGAAGCGGTTGCCAAAACTTTAGATAACGTTACAAAAGTGCAAGTTTTCAAAACCTATGGTACTGCTATGATAAAAACAGCTAGCACCGAAATCGAATTTGTAGGTGCACGTAGTGAATCTTATTCTGAAGATAGTAGAAACCCAGAAGTAGCTTCAGGTTCTTTGGAAGATGACCAAAATAGACGTGATTTTACGATTAACGCCTTAGCTATTAGCTTAAACGAAGCTACATTTGGTCAACTTTTAGATCCATTTAATGGTGTTGAAGACTTAAAAGCTAAAATAATCCGCACTCCGTTAGATCCAGATATTACGTATTCAGATGATCCATTGCGCATGATGCGTGCTATACGTTTTGCTACACAGCTTAACTTTATCATTGAAGAAAAATCATTAGCCGCAATCAAAAAAAATAATGAGCGTATTCAAATTATTACCAAAGAACGTATCGTTGTAGAACTGAATAAAATATTGAGTAGTTCTAAACCTTCTATTGGTCTTAAACTACTTGAAAGTACAGGTTTATTACAGTATATTTTGCCTGAGCTTGTAGCACTAAAAGGCGTAGAAGATATCCAAGGACAAAGTCATAAAGACAATTTTTTTCATACCTTAGAAGTTGTTGATAATATAGCTAAAACCACTGGTAATGTTTGGTTACGTTGGGCAGCTTTGCTCCACGATATTGGAAAAGCACCAACTAAACGTTTTGATAAAAAAGTTGGATGGACTTTTCATGGGCACGAATTTCTTGGCGGAAAAATGGTTTATAAACTCTTCAAGAGGTTAAAAATGCCTTTGAATGATAAAATGAAACTGGTTCAAAAATTGGTTCAAATGAGTTCTCGACCTATTGTTATTGCAGAAGAGAATACCACTGATTCTGCGGTTAGACGCTTGGTTTTTGATGCAGGAGAAGACATAGAAAATTTAATGTTACTCTGTGAAGCAGATATCACAACCAAAAATCCTGCAAAATTCAGAAAATATCATAATAATTTTAAGCGTGTGCGTGCCAAAATTGCCGAAGTAGAAGCGCGTGATCAAGTGCGTAATTTTCAACCTCCAGTAAGTGGCGAGTTGATAATGAAAACGTTTGCCATGAAACCTTCACGAGAAATTGGTTTGATAAAAGATGCTATCAAAGAAGCCATATTAGAAGGTGATATTCCTAATGACTTTGATGCAGCATATCAATTTATGCTTCATAAAGGTGAAACTTTAGGCTTACAACGTACTGAATTGTGAAAATAGTTTTATTTGATGGCGTTTGTGTACTTTGCAATAGCAGTGTCCACTTTATTATTGCTAAAGACCAAAAACAAATTTTTTATTTTACTGCTTTACAATCAAAAATAGGGAAGGAGTTGCTGCAAAAACATCATATAGCACCAACTATTGATAGTATTGTTTTGTTGGATGAGAGCCGTGTTTATAAAAAATCTAAGGCAGTTTTCCAAATACTAAAACAACTTGATACGTACTGGAAAGTACTCCTTATATTTCAATATCTCCCAGTATTTATAACTGATTTTTGCTATGATATTATTGCTAAATACCGTTATCGTGTTTTTGGTAAAAAAGAAGCGTGTCTACTTCCAGATGATGCTATAAAAAGCCGTTTTATTTAAATAAAAAAAAGACCCTCAATTACTTGAAGGTCTCCATTTATAAAGTATGATATAATCTGGTTTGTTTAACAGTTATTTAATTTTCTCAACGATTGCTTTAAAAGCTTCTGGGTTGTTCATAGCTAAATCTGCAAGAACCTTACGGTTCAATTCGATATTATTAGCTTTTACTTTACCCATAAATTGAGAATACGTCATTCCGTATTGTCTTGCACCAGCGTTTATACGCATAATCCAAAGTGCACGGAAAGTTCTCTTTTTATTCTTACGGTCTCTATAAGCATATGTTAATCCTTTTTCAACCGCATTTTTTGCAACTGTATGAACGTTTTTTCTACGACCAAAGTACCCTTTGGCTTGTTTCAAAATCTTTTTTCTTCGGGCTCTTGCAGCCACTGCATTTACTGATCTTGGCATAATTTAATTGTTTTTTGTAACAGGCGGTTTATTTAAAAACACTTGGTTATTTTGCGCTGTTCCATGGTTAATAATAATTTGTTTTACCTTAAACTTTCTTAAAACTATTTAAGTCTCAATTGAGTTTTAATGCTATTCACATCCGATTTGTGGACAAGTGTAGCATGAGTTAATTTTAATTTACGCTTTTTAGATTTTTTTGTCAAAATGTGACTCTTAAAAGCATGCTTTCTCTTGATTTTACCAGAACCCGTTAGTTTAAAACGTTTTTTAGCACTGGATTTAGTTTTCATTTTCGGCATTTTCTCTCTTTTTTTGTGATTATATCTACTTTAATACTTTATTTCTTCTTTAATGGGGCAATGTACATTATCATACGTTTCCCTTCTAACTTAGGCATTTGTTCTACCTTACCATATTCTTCGAGCTCTTGAGCAAGTTTCAAAAGCAAAATCATACCTTGATCTTTGAATATAATAGAACGTCCTTTAAAGAATACATAGGCTTTTAGTTTGGCACCATCGCTCAAAAACTTAATAGCATGTTTCTTTTTGAATTCATAATCGTGTTCATCTGTCTGCGGACCAAAACGGATTTCTTTAACCGTAACTTTAGTCGCTTTAGACTTTAATGCTTTGTCACGCTTCTTTTGTTCAAAAAGGAATTTCTTATATTCCATTATTTTACAAACAGGTGGATCTGCTTTTGGTGATATTTCAACCAAATCATACCCTTGCTCTTCTGCTATGCGCAAAGCGTCTCGTGTTTTGAAAACACCAGTTTCTACATTGTCGCCCACAAGACGAACCTCAGGACATGTTATCTTCTCGTTTATACGATGCTTGTCCTCTTTAATGACTCTCCAAGGTCTTCTGACCCTTCTTCTTCTTATTGCTATGACTACTAATTTTAAAGTCTCTCTTGAGACGGTTACTAATTAATTATTTACTATAAGCTGTTTTTGATACTTCAATTGCTTCATTCATCATTGTAATGAAATCAGCAATACTAGAAGAACCTAAATCACCTTCTTTATGTTTTCTGGCAGAAACCGTGCCATTTTCTTGCTCTTGTTCACCAACTATGAGCATAAAAGGTATTTTTTGTAATTCGGCATCGCGAATTTTTTTACCTATTTTCTCTGTTCGTGAATCTATTACGGCGCGAATTTCGTTATTTTTCAGCGTATTTAAAACTTTTTTCGCATATTTTTCATATTTATCACTAATTGGCAAGATAATTACTTGCTCATTTGATAACCAAAGTGGGAAATTTCCTCCTGTATGTTCCAATAAAATAGCAATAAATCGTTCCATAGATCCAAATGGTGCACGATGAATCATTACTGGTCTATGAAGCTCATTATCAGATCCTTTATATGTTAAATCAAAACGTTCTGGTAGGTTGTAATCTACTTGAATAGTACCCAACTGCCAACTCCTGTTCAGTGCATCTTTGACCATAAAGTCTAGTTTTGGTCCGTAGAAAGCAGCTTCGCCATATTCTACTACATAATTCAAATTTTTCTCCTTTACAGCTTTCAAAATAGCATTTTCTGCTTTTTTCCAGTTTTCTTCGCTACCAATATACTTACTATTATCTTCTTTGCTACGCAAAGATACTTGTGCTGTGTAGTTGCTAAATCCAAGTGTATTGAATACAAGCATTACTAAATCAATTACTTTTTTGAATTCTTCGTCCAATTGATCTGGTGTACAAAAAATATGGGCATCATCTTGAGTGAAACCACGTACTCGTGTTAAACCATGTAATTCACCACTTTGCTCATATCTATAAACAGTACCAAACTCAGCAAAACGTTTTGGTAAATCTTTGTAACTCCATGGTTTACTATTATAAATCTCACAGTGATGTGGGCAGTTCATAGGTTTTAATAAAAACTCTTCACCTTCTTTTGGAGTGTGAATAGGTTGAAAACTATCTTCGCCATATTTTTCATAATGACCTGAAGTAACATAGAGTTCTTTTTGTCCAATATGAGGCGTCATTACTTGCTCATAACCACCTTCGGTTTGTGCTTTGGTCAAAAAATCTTCCAATCTTTTTCTTAGTGCAGTTCCTTTGGGCAGCCAAAGTGGCAATCCTTGTCCAACACGACTAGAGAATGTGAATAATTCGAGTTCTTTACCAAGCTTTCTATGATCGCGTTTTTTGGCTTCTTCTAGTAATGCGAGATGTTCTGTAAGCATTTTTTGCTTCGGAAATGAAATGGCATAAACACGAGTTAATTGTTTTTTGTTTTCATCACCACGCCAGTAAGCACCAGCAATGCTTAATATTTTTATGGCTTTAATAATTCCTGTATTTGGAATGTGTCCTCCACGACATAAATCAGTAAAATCTCCGTGATCGCAAAATGTAATTTCGCCATCTTCTAAGCCTTCAATAAGTTCTATCTTATAATCGTTTCCTTCTTTTTTGTAACGATTTAATGCATCAGTTTTGCTGACACTCTTCTTTTCAAAATTATTTTTTTCTCTTGCAAGCTCTAAAAACTTCTTTTCTATAGTAGCAAAATCTTTATCAGAAACTTGATGTTCTCCAAAATCGACATCGTAATAAAAACCCGATTCAATAGCAGGTCCAATAGTTAGTTTGATACCAGAATATAGGTGTTCTAGTGCTTGTGCTAATACGTGAGCAGAAGAATGCCAAAATGCAGCACGCCCTTCAGTATCATTAAAAGTAAATAAGGTTAAACTGCCATCGGTGGTTAAAGGAGTTGTGGTTTCAACAGTATTGTCGTTGAATTTTGCGCTAATCACATTTCGTGCTAATCCTTCGCTTATGGATTTTGCAACTTCAATAGGGCTTGCCCCTTTAGCATATTCTTTTATGCTACCGTCTGGTAAAGTTATTTTAATCATAAATTTTTTTAATGATAATTAATTTAAGCTGCAAATATAATAGAATCTATCGGATTCTCCAATCAATCAATACTTAGTTTTTTTTGCTGCTATTTAATGTCTTGTAGCAGTCTCACGTCTCAATTAAAATCCTGCTGCAATATGTTTTAAACGGTCGCTATCTTTGATTGTAATGTATTTACTCTTTACGGAGATAACGCCTTCTTTTTTAAGTTCAGAAATCAAACGAATAGCAGATTCTGTAGCAGTTCCAATATAGCTTGCTATTTCCTCTCGCGATAGCTTGAGGTCAATGGCGCCATCTGCTGTTTTTCCAAATGTGTCTTCCATTTGTATGAGTGTGTCTGCTAGGCGTTCTTTTACTGATTTTTGTGCCATTTTAGCTAATGAATCATTGGTGGTTTTAAGAACATTACAAACTTCTTGAAGCATACCCATAGCAAAATCATTATTAGATTTTATCAAATGCATTATTTCTTCTTTAGGGATGTAGCAAGCGTTCATTTCTTCAAGAGCTATAGCAGATAAGGTCACAGGTTCTTCATTAAATAGTGAGCGATAACCAATTAAATCACCTCCTTTAATAAAACGTACAATTTGTTCTTTACCATTTCCGTTTAAACGCGAAACTTTACACTTTCCATCCTGTAGACAAAAAACACCACCTATAGTCTTACCTTCTGAAAATATAACATCTCCTTTATTATAGCTCAGCTCTTGTTTTACACCTGATAGATGATTTAACTCCTCGGTGTTCAATTGGTGTAAAGCACCTAATTTTTTGACAATACATAATTTGCATTTGGTGTCCATGGTTGTTTTTATTTGATGTAACAAAATTACAAAATTATTAGAATAGAACACTAAAATATCATGTAATATTTGTTACATTTTATAAAGTATTTATGACATAAAAATAACTACCTTTGTTTTTCTAATTATAAAGTTTAAAATGGATACTACTTGTTATCATTGTGGCACACCTTGTGAAAAAGATGCAATAGCATTTGATGCTAAGATTTTTTGCTGCAATGGCTGTAAAACGGTTTATGAAATTCTCAATCAAAATGAGCTCAGTTGCTATTATGATTTTGAAAAAAGTCCGGGTAGTATTCCTAAAGAACTCAAAGGCAAATATGATTATCTCGATAATCAAGAAATAATTAACAAATTAGTTGAATTCTCCGATGGAAAAACAACCGTAGTTTCTTTTTATATACCGCATATGCACTGTAGCTCGTGTATTTGGATTTTAGAAAATCTAGATAAACTAAACGGAGCTATTACTCATGGTATTGTGAATTTTCCTAATAAAACGTTTCGTGTTACATTTAATACTGAAACTATCACAATCAAAGAGCTAGTTACACTTTTGAGTGCTATTGGGTATGAGCCATATATAAGTCTAGAGAGTCTTGAAGTAGGGAAGAAAAAAGTAGATAGAACATTGCTATATCAGTTGGTTATCGCTGCATTTGCTTTTGGTAATGTGATGTTGATGTCTTTTCCTGAATATGTGCAGTCTCACGGTTATTGGTTAGATAAATATAAACCGTTATTTCGTTTATTGATGCTCTTATATAGTATTCCGGTCGTGTTTTATTCGGCTAAATCCTATTTGGTATCAGCTTACAAAGGCTTGCGTAATGGTATTTTGAATATTGATGTGCCCATTTCTTTAGGAATTCTAGTGTTATTCTTTCGTAGTATTTATGATGTAGTAACAGGAGTGGGGCAAGGCTATTTTGATTCTTTAACAGGTTTGGTTTTTTTCTTATTGGTGGGAAAATATTTTCAGCAACAAACCTATAATTTTCTTTCTTTTGAGCGTGATTATAAATCGTATTTTCCTATTGCCGTCACAACCATAGAAAAAGGAAAAGAATTGATAAAGCAGATTTATGATGTTAAAGCAGGAAATCGATTACTGATTCGTAATGGTGAGTTGCTTCCTGTAGATGGTATATTGATAAGTGATAAGGCTTTGATTGATTATAGTTTTGTTACTGGAGAACGTAATCCTATTTTAAAAAACAATGGCGACCCGCTTTTTGCAGGTGGAAAACAACTAGGTGATGCTATAGAAATGGATGCAACTAAATCTGTCGAAAATAGTTATCTTACACAAATGTGGTCAAATGCTGTTTTTGATAAAAGCAATACTAAAGATTTTAAATCATTGACCGATCGTGTGAGTCAGTATTTTACTTTTGTAATCTTGATAGTAGCATTATTAGCAGCTGTTTATTGGTATTTTCACGATATAAAATTAATTTTCCCGGTAGTATCTGCTATTTTAATAGTAGCTTGTCCTTGTGCATTAGCGCTAGCAGCGCCATTTGCTTTAGGTAATACCATTCGTTTGTTTGGTAAAACGGGTTTTTATCTTAAAAACACACAGGTAGTAGAGCGTATGACGCACTTGACGACTTTGATATTTGATAAAACAGGAACGCTTACAAGTACAGAAGCAAGTGTAATTAATTATAAAGGGCGTACGCTTTCTAAGGATGAAAAACAAATGGTTAAATCTGTTTTGCGTGCTTCAAATCACCCATTGAGTAGACGTATTTATAAAGAATTTTCAGATGTAGCTACGGTTGCTTTATCTGATTTTGAAGAGCAGTTAGGAAGCGGAATAAAAGCTTATTTTAATACTACAGCAATACGCATTGGTACAGCTTCTTTTGTGGGCGCTAAGCAAGTAAATGAAAAGAAGAATACCGTTGTTTATATTGCTATTGATAATGAATTTGTCGGTCAGTTTGAGTTTAAAAACAACTATAGAGCTGGACTTGAAGCTGTTTTTTCAAAACTAGCAAAAGACTATAAATTAGTAGTGCTATCTGGAGATAATGATGGTGAAAAAAAATACCTGCAATCCATATTGCCAGATGGTGTAGAATTGTTATTTAATCAAAAACCGCAAGATAAGTTAGATTATGTAGCACAACTTCAAGAGCAAGGCGAAAACGTGATGATGCTTGGCGATGGGCTCAATGATGCTGGAGCTTTGGCACAGAGCGATGTAGGTATTGCATTGGCAGAAGATATCAATGTATTTTCTCCAGCTTGTGATGCTATTTTTGATGCTAAGCAGTTTGAAAATTTACCTGCTTTTATTAGTAAATCTAAAAAGACAAGTAAAATAATTATTTTGAGTTTCATTTTTTCATTTTTATATAATATAGTAGGGCTTTCTTTTGCTATTGTGGGAGATTTGTCTCCAATTATAGCAGCTATTCTTATGCCTTTGAGCTCTATTTCTATTGTATTTTTTGTTACTATTTTGACCAATAGGATTAATAAGAATTAATATTTATGTATTTATTAACAGGTAATTAGCATGAAGTTTTAGCTTTTTTTTAAGCGCTTCAATCTTTTAACGGACACTTTTGAAATAATATAATTATTATTATGTAACAATTATTACAATGATTTTATGATAAATATCAGCTTTTGATGCCGAATATTATAGTACCTTTGTATTATCTAATTAAAAAACATATAAAGTGGGAATCATTTTCTTATTAATAGGAGTGAGTTTTATTATCGCAGCAGCCTTTTTGCTACTATTCTTTAAATCTGTTAAGTCAGGTCAATACGATGATACGTATACACCGTCTGTGCGTATGCTTTTTGATGATGAATTAGTAAAAGATAATAACCAAAATAAAAACAATCAAAATTAATTTTTATGGAACAAAAAGAACAATTTTATTATGACAATGGGATTGTAAGACTTTTCTTGCGCGCAACCATCTTTTGGGGTGTTACTGCTATGACGATAGGTCTTATGGTAGCATTTTTATTTATTTTTCCAACATACATGGAAAATATCTCTTGGCTGAGTTTTGGTCGTTTAAGACCTTTGCACACCAATGCAGCGATTTTTGCCTTTGTAGGAAACGGCTTTATGTTAGGTATGTATTACTCAACACAGCGTTTACTTAAAACAAGAATGTTTAGTGATGCATTGAGTAGAATTAACTTCTGGGGATGGCAGCTTGTTATTGTATTAGCGGCTATTACATTACCAATGGGTATGAACTCTTCAAAAGAATATGCAGAGCTAGAATGGCCTATTGATATTCTTATTACTTTAGTTTGGGTAGCAATGGGAGCGAATCTTATTGGTACTATGATCAAAAGACGTCAACGTCATATCTATGTAGCAATATGGTTTTATATTTCTACTTTTGCGACTATTGCAGTATTGCATATTTTCAATAACCTTGAATTACCTGTTACTTTAACAAAAAGTTATTCTGTTTATGCAGGTGTGCAAGATGCTTTGGTACAATGGTGGTACGGGCATAATGCCGTAGCCTTTTTCTTAACAACACCAATGCTAGGGTTGATGTATTATTTTGTACCTAAAGCAGCAAATAGACCAGTGTATTCTTATAGATTGTCTATTATTCACTTTTGGTCTTTGATATTTATTTACATTTGGGCAGGTCCTCACCATCTTTTATATACAGCACTTCCAGAATGGATACAAAACTTAGGAACAGTATTTTCGGTAATGCTTATTTTCCCATCTTGGGGAGGTATGATTAATGGATTGCTTACGCTACGTGGTGCTTGGGATAAAGTACGTGTAGATCCTGTTTTGAAAATGTTTGTAGTAGCTATAACTGGTTATGGTATGGCAACTTTTGAAGGGCCGATGTTGGCTTTTAAAAATGTAAATGCGATTGCTCATTATACAGACTGGATCATTGCACACGTTCATATTGGTACATTGGCTTGGAATGGCTTTATTATTTCAGGGATGATTTACTGGTTGGTGCAGAAATTATATAAAACAGAACTGCATTCTGTAAAAATGGCAAACACACACTTTTTAATAGGTACAGTAGGAATATTGTTTTACTCGATACCATTATATATAGCAGGTTTTATGCAAGCTTCTATGTGGAAAGAGTTTACACCAACAGGAACATTGAAATATTCTTTTGTTGATACATTACAAGCTATGGCTCCGATGTATGCTATGCGTGCATTTGGAGGTACATTGTACCTTACAGGTTTCATATTACTGGCTATAAATGTGTATAAAACAATGAAGAAAGGGTCATTTGTTGGAGATGAATTAGCAGAAGCAGCACCACTACCAGTAGTTTCAGGTAAAAGAGCTGCAAATGAACATTGGCATTCTTGGTTAGAAAGAAAAGTTGTATTGTTTACAATATTATCAACAGTAGCTATTTTAATAGGAGGTATGGTTCAAATTGTACCTTTGGTATTTGATAGCTCACAAGTAGAAAAAATTGCTACAGTAAAACCATATACACCATTAGAATTAGAAGGTCGTGATATCTATATTAGAGAAGGTTGTAATAACTGTCACTCACAGATGATTCGTCCGTTTAGAAATGAAGTAGAACGTTATGGAGAGTTCTCAAAATCAGGAGAGTTTGTATATGATCATCCTTTCTTATGGGGTTCTCGTAGAACAGGTCCAGATTTACAACGTGAAGGAGCTGAAAAAAGACATAAAGATAATATGTGGCACTTTAGACACTTATTAGATCCGCGTTCTATAGAAACACGTTCTATAATGCCTTCTTATGCTTGGTTAATTAGTGATGATTTGGATTACTCAGACCTTGAAGCAAAAATGAAAGGACTTAGAAAACTAGGTGTTCCTTATACAGATGCAGAAATTTCTGGAGCTAAAACAGCATTAGAAAAACAAGCAGCAGGAATTGCAGCTACGCTTGAAGCAGATTCAGGATTCCAAAAAGAATTTGTTGCACAAGGCTTAGAGGTGAAGAAAAAAGAAATTACAGCGGTAATAGCTTATTTACAACGCTTAGGAACCGATATAGGAAAATCTAAATAAGAACTAGATGTTAAGATTTATTAAACATAATTTTGTAGGTATTGATGGTGCTACTTTTTACTCCATACTCTCACTGTTTATTTTTATGACTATTTTTATAATAGCTTTGGTGATTGCTATCAAAACACCAAAGAAAACAATAGATGCGGTGGGTAATTTACCTTTAGAAAATGATAATGTAGAAAACAATAACAATTATGAGTAACGAGAAAAAAAGTTTTTGGTCAAAGTGGACCAAAGCACACGATATAGAAACAGAAGAAGAAATATTATTGGACCACAATTATGATGGTATCCAAGAATTAGATAATGTATTACCACCTTGGTGGGTTACAGGATTTATTATTACTGTTATTATTTCAATCTTTTATTATATAATGATTTTTCAAGGTCACTATAAGCAAGAAGATGAATTAAAAGCAGAAATAGCAGAATTTCAAGCGTATAAAAAAGCGAATCCAGAATTATTCAAAGAGAACTATGATTTGCCAGCACTTACCGATGCGGAATCACTAGCAGCAGGAAAAGCTATTTATACTACCAATTGTGCAGCATGTCACGTAGCAGATGGTGGAGGTCTTGTAGGACCAAACCTTACAGATAATATGTGGAAACACGGTGGCGGTATGAAAAATGTATTTACCACTATTTCTGACGGTGTACCAAATACAGCAATGCGAGCTTGGAAATCTGGTGGAGGAGCTTTGACAGCAGTACAAAGACAACAAGTATCTAGTTTTGTATTGTCACTACAAGGTACAACACCTGCTAATCCTAAAGCGGCAGAGGGAAGTGTTAAATGGCCCGAATAAGGTACTAAATATAATTTTGAAACTGCTCTCAGATACTAAATTTGAGAGCAGTTTCTTTTAAAAATAAATAGTTCACTGTATAAATAATAAAATAATGCCACCAGTTGATGAAAGTTTTAGAGATTCTATAACTACAATTAGTAAAGAAGGAAAACGTAATTTTTTACATCCCAAAAAACCGAAAGGAAGGTACTATAACTACCGTTCGCTATTGAGTTACTTTTTAATAGGATTTCTCTTTATTGCTCCATTTCTCAAAGTAAATGGAAAACAGTTTATATTGATTAATGTAATGGAACGTAAGTATAATATTTTTGGCTATACATTTTGGCCACAGGATTTTTATCTTATTGTTTTGGCCGTATTGACTGGGGTTTTATTTATTATATTATTTACTGTGGCATTTGGGCGTGTATTCTGTGGTTGGTTCTGTCCGCAGACCATTTTTTTAGAACTCATTTTTAGAAAAATAGAATATGCTATAGAAGGTGATAGACCCAAACAAATTAAGCTAGAAAAAATGCCTTGGAACCAAGAGAAAATTATCAAAAAAGGTTCTAAATGGCTAATTTTTTACATCCTTTCATTTATCATATCTAACGTGTTTTTAGCTTATTTTATAGGTTCTGATGCGCTTATTCAACATCTTAAAGATGGTCCAAGTGAACATTTGGTCACGTTTATTAAATTATTGTTTTTTGCAGCTGTATTTTTCTTCGTTTTTTCTTGGTTTAGAGAGCAAGTCTGTATTATTGTTTGTCCTTATGGAAGATTGCAAAGTGTACTTTTGGATAATAAGACAATTATCGTAGCTTACGATTACAAGCGAGGAGAGGGTAGAGCAAAAATGCGTAAAGGACAAGATCGTGAAGCAGAAAACTTAGGAGATTGTATTGATTGTAAGCAATGTGTTCAAGTTTGTCCAACAGGTATTGATATTCGTAATGGTACACAATTAGAATGCGTTAACTGTACGGCTTGTATGGATGCTTGTGATGCCGTAATGGACAAAGTAGGTTTTGAAAAAGGTTTGATACGTTATGCTTCTGAAGATGCTATAGCAAAAGGCGAAAAATTCAAACTAACAGGAAGGATGAAGTTTTATGCAACAATACTTACTGTTTTGATGAGTGTTTTAGGGTATTTATTGCTAACACAAAAAGAAATCACACTACGTGTTAATAACACACGAGGTGCTTTATATCAAACTGTAAATGACAGTATTATCAATACGTATAATTATAAAATTGCCAATAAAACAAATGATGAAATAAAAGATGTTTCATTCAAATTGTTAGATCATAAAGGGGTTATTATCTTACCAGGAACGAAAACAGTTTCTTTTGAAAAAGCAACAATGAGTAATTCGGCAACGATGATTATAAAAATTCCTGCATCAGAAATTACCAAAAATAAAGAACAAATAAAAATTGGTGCTTACGCTGATGGCAAATTGCTGGACACTCGAAAAGTAATTTTCTTAGGACCACATCATTTTAATTAATAATAATTAAGGCTTATTCTCAGAATAAGCCTTAATTTTATCAAAAATAGAATATTATGAAATTTAATTGGGGAACAGGCATCGTTATAACAATGCTACTTTTTATGGGATTTATCCTTTCTTTTGTATGGAAAGCAACTTTCAATCCAAAATATGATCACACATTAGTATCGGAAGAATACTATCAAGAAGATATTCATTATCAAAAAGAAAAGGATAAAATTGCACTTGCAAATGCTATGAAAGAACAAGTTAAAATAACGGTAACAGCAACGGGCTTACAAATTGTTTTCCCTGAAACGATAGATGCGAACAAACTCAAAGGTAATTTGCAATTATTACGCTATGCAAATAAAACGCTCGATGTTTCAAAACCATTAGATTTGAAGCAAAATCAGATGCACCTTGATAAAACTCAAGATAAATTGGCACAGGGCAAATACTACCTTTCTTTGGATTGGACATATAATGCTAAATCCTATTTAATTAAAAAAGAAATATTTATTAAATAATGCTTTATTCAGCGTTTTTACTAGGCTTAATTGGTAGTTTTCACTGTATAGGAATGTGTGGACCTATTGCTTTTGTTTTGCCTGTTGACCGAAATAATGTATTAAAAAGAATATGGCAAACCATATTGTACCATAGTGGACGCTTATTGACCTATTCTTTACTAGGTTTGCTTTTTGGACTCTTTGGGAGAGGGCTTTTTGTTGCTGGATTTCAGCAGCGTTTAAGCATTCTTATTGGTATTATTTTTATACTTTCTGTTATTATACCGACTGCTTGGCTGAATAGTTTCACTCTTACAAAACCGTTGTATAAAGTTATTGGCATTGTAAAAAAGCATTTAGGTTTACAGCTCAAAAAAAAATCAAATAACGCTATTTTTCTTATTGGTTTTTTCAATGGTTTCTTACCTTGTGGTTTGGTTTATGCAGCCTTGTGGGGTGCTATTTCTATGGCAACAGCTCCTTTAGGCGCATTGTATATGTTTTTGTTTGGTTTAGGCACATTACCAATGATGACGCTAGCAATCTATTTGGGCAATTTTTTGACCGCAACGCTACGTGCTAAAATACAAAAAGCAATCCCAGTATTTGTTGTCATTATGGGACTGCTTTTTATACTTCGCGGTTTGGCTTTAGGCATTCCGTATCTATCGCCTTCTGATGCCAAATTGAGTATTCAGAAAAATGCAAAACCCTGTGTTGCGCCCCAAAAATAGCTGCATTATTTTTGTTTTATTTCTTCGTTTTCTTCTAATATAAACAATGTCTTTACAGCGACTTCAAAATAACTTGCCATTTTAAGTGCCAATAGGGTAGAAGGGACATATTTTCCAAGTTCCATTGCATTTATAGTTTGCCTGCTTACACCAATTATTTCGGCTAATTTTGCTTGGGTAATATTCTTTATGGCACGCTGTACTTTTATAGTATTTTTCATAATTAGGCTTTGTTTAATTTTGCGAGTTTATAATGAAAAATCAGAATAAAGAAGACTAAAGTTGTAAAAAGATTGAGCATTATTATATTTAAATAATCAAAACCGTAAATAAATAATGTGGCAAAAATTATAAAACCATAGTTAATATATGTTGCCAATGCTAAAGATTGGAGTCTAATACTTTGTATTAATTCATCCTCTATTTTTGTTTTTGCAAAGCCTACTAATAAACCGCCAACTATTGTTAAAATAATGAGAATTTCTCCTAATATTCCATTGGTTATTACAGTAAAATATTTACTAGCTAACAACGATTTATCACTTGAAATAGCAAATACTGGTACTTCTAAATAAGAATCCAAATCAATTTCTAATATATTTGCTAATAATAATGTAGAAAATGCGCCTAAAAATAAGACCCAACCTATTTTTTTGTACTTGTTTGGAAATAAAAATGCTGTTTTCATAATTAAAAATGTTTAGTTAATTTTACACAAAGATATGTATTTTTTACTAAAAGACAAATAAACTTTACATAATTATTTTTTATTTAATCATTTAATCTAGGTATTTATCCTTATTTTTGTAATAAAATTAGCCCAAATGAAAATAAATAAATTAGCACCGTTAACCCTATCTTCCGAACAGATGAGAGCCTGTGGTTATAAGGTTATAGACCTTCTAGTTGACCATTTTGATACCATACATACAAAAAAGCATGCAGCAAAACATAAACGTGAGGCTGTAGATGCCTTGTTTGATCCAACTATTCCTTATGAAGCAACAGATTCTTCAAAAGTACTGGAACATATACAAGATACGGTTTTAAAGAATGCGGATTTGCCTAGTCATCCTAAGTTTTATTCATTTGTTCCAAGTCCGAGTAACTATATCAGTGTGATGGCAGATACTTTGGCAACGGGTTATAATATATTTTCAGGAGGATGGACAGCATCTCCTGAAGCAGCAGAAATTGAAATTATTTCTATTAATTGGCTATTAGAAATGTTTCATTTTCCTGTACAAAAAGGCGGTGGTATTTTTACAAGTGGTGGTTCTATGGCCAATCTTACTGCTTTAGTTACCGCAAGACGCGTACAATGTGGTACCGATTTTTCAAAGGCTGTTATCTATCTTTCCGATCAAACACATTCATCAAATATTAAGGCTATTCGAGTACTTGGTTTTAATAAAGATCAAGTGCGTATTATCCCTACGGATTTAGAATTTAAAATTTCGATTAATAAACTCAAAAACGAAATAGCAAAAGATAAATTGATGGGTTTGCAACCTGCCATAATCATAGCTAATGCAGGAACGACCAATACAGGAACTGTTGATCCACTTAATGAGCTGGCGCGTATTGCTAAAAAAGAAAAATTATGGCTTCACATAGATGGAGCATACGGTGGTGGTTCAGTACTTTCTGAGCAAGGGAGTGAGTTGTTGGCTGCTGTTTCTAAAGCAGATTCTTTGACAATAGATCCGCATAAATGGTTTTTTCAACCCTATGAAATAGGTTGTTTACTGGTTAAAAATCACAAACACTTGAGTGATACTTTTACAGAAAAACCAGAATACCTCCGTGATATTGAAGGGAATGAATCTGAAATTAACTTTTACGATTACGGCATACAATTAACACGTCGTTTTAGAGCTTTAAAATTCTATATGTCTATTAAAACATTTGGATTGAATGCTTTTAAAGAAGCCGTGCAGTATAGTGTAGATTTAACAGAAAGCTTAGAAGATAAACTGCGCCTCAGTAGTCAATGGGAGATTATATCGCCAGCTACACTTGCGGTGATTAATTTCAGATACAATCCAATAGCGCTGGAGCTATCAGAAAAAGAATTGGATGAAGTCAATCAATATATCTCACAACAAGTGGTACAATCTCGTGATGCAGTTTTTGTGACAACGGTCTTGAATGGGCAAGTGGTTTTGCGTATGTGTTTGATAAATCCTAGGACTACTATGGATGATGTTCTAGGTACAATTGCTGACTGTGAACGCTATGCAAAGGAATTTTTGGAGCAATAATATTAAGATAGAATAAATGGCGAAAAACAAATATGTACCAACATATTATAATGCTTTAGAAGAGAAAATTAATATAGGAACTCATGCTTTTGGTATGATTACAAGTATAGTTGCCTTAATTTTATTGTTTATAAAATCAAATACAACGGGTACGTTTTGGCATGTATTTAGTTTTACTGTTTTTGGTATTAGTCTTATTGTTTTATATGCAGCGTCCACGTTTTATCATGTCTCAAAAGATGTAGAATTACGTAAAAAACTAAATATTTTTGACCATGCTTCAATTTATGTGCTGATAGCAGGTACTTATACACCATTTACGCTAGTAACACTCCATGGAAAACTAGGTTGGTGGATATTTGGAGTTAATTGGCTTTTTGCCATCACAGGTATTATTTTAAAGCTATTTTTTACAGGTCGTTATGATAAACTATCTACAATTATGTATCTATTGATGGGATGGATGATAGTTGTAGCAATAAATCCTTTGCTACATGCTTTAGGTCATCAAGGCTTATTTTGGTTGTTTACTGGTGGTTTTGCTTATACTATAGGAGCGGTGTTTTATAGTATTCCTAAAATAAAATACAACCATGCTATATTTCACGTTTTTGTTTTGTTAGGTAGTTTTTCGCATTTTATGGCTGTTTATTTTTATGTGAAATAAAATTCACCCGCCATTTATTCCAATGCTTACTCAAAGAGAAGTTAAAAGTCAGATTATGTTCTTTGGCAGTTGAATTGACAGGTGTCACAAAACTATTGGTTGCATGTACAGTCCGTTATTCTCTTGGACAACAGGTTATGATTATATCATTAATGATTTAGTCTTGAGCAAAAGTAATTTTTCGTTTCATAAATTAGAACTTGCTGGATTTTTTTTTAAACATGATTTAGAAGCTAGTATAGGTTTGAATTACAATACAATCAGTACAGTTATTCCCAATCAAAATACCTTGAAAGTTAGTACTTGGAGTTCTTATGCCGATTTTACATATCATTATAAGAAATTTGATTTAGAGATGAACTATAATATGAAGCGCGTCAAAGCGCTAGGAGAAGCTTTTTCGAAGTATCATTTTTTAGATTTCAAAATTCATTATGGCAATGAAGATAAACCTTGGGCAGTATCATTGCAGACGACCAATGCTTTTGCTATTGATGGTATGAAAAGCTATGAACAAAATGCCTATTTATATACTGAAAGAATACAATTTCAACAACCGCGAATTTGGTTATTGAAATTGCATTATAAATTTTAATTAAAAAAGAATTTATTTTAAGAATGATGTTTTTTACGCAACGTATTATAGTCTATATAATAAATAACTTTTAATGATAATGAGTTTCTTATCGGTTGTTTAAATAAATCATTTAGATTATCGTTAAAATTTATTCTAGCTTGTTGATTGTAGTTGTTAATACTATTGGTATAAAACAAAACCAATTGACTTCCAGGAGCAAACTCCCAAGAATAATTTAAATCTACATTCCAAGCATTGTAGTTGATATCATTATTAGCTGTATAATTGTTTAATTGGATGCTTCCATCATCTTGAAGATGATAATAATTAGGATTATATGTAACACGTGACCAATAGTGTCTAAAAGATAAGGTTAATGCAGATTTAACTGTAAAGTTATATTTGCCAGATAGTGTGTTTGATATCGTATTATCATTATGTTTTCCCATAATAATATCGCTACCAGACAAATCAACAAAACCAAGAAGGTTTGTGCCAAAAGATTGGCGATATTTGTAGCGTAAAGATGCTTTATTACTCAAACGTAATAGTGGCGAAATATTAAAGCTATTGTAAGTAGAATATTCATTATTTTTTTTACTTAAATAGAAGCTTCCATCTAGCGCTAGTTTTTTACGATAATCTGTAGAAAACCAAGCGTTAACTCCTGTTATAGGGTTTTCTTTTGTGTAGCGACCATCAACACGAGCTTCGTAGTAATCATATTTTTGTCCAATATTACTATGAATATTACCTCCAAAGGTAAACTGTGTTTTGGTAGTTGCCCAAAAATTACCACCAACAGATACGCCAGAAAAGTTATTGCCTTTGGCTATATAACTTGCTTGGCTTTTGTCTAATGTCAGGATGTAGTTTAGGTCAGTCCATAAAAACAGTCCATAATTATTAAAAACACCTTTTGGTTGAAAAATGCGATAGGAGTAATTAGCATCATAATTTAGCTCATTGCTAGTACGTTGGAAACCTAAATCATTTTTATCAAAATCCTTTTCTCTAAAATCCATTCCAATATTAAATTGATGATTGCCACTTATTTTTCCAACATCAAAACGCCCTTGAAATCCTTTTTTTAAGATGCCTGCTTCATTTACATTACTCATTGTTAAACCGCCACTCATACCGTATTTGTTGGCTTTATTATTTAAATCAAATAATACGCCTGTTACATTGGCATCACGAAAATGACCTTCGCGAAGTACATTGGTATTGACAAGTGTTACCGAAGAGTTTTTATTAAATTGTTTGTCTAATACAAACACACTGTAGTTTGTTAGCGGTTCTGTTTCAACTTTTCGTATTTCATTATTTGTAAGGTTGCGTAATGTAGCATAGGTTCTTTGTGTTATGGCATTAAAAACACCTAGTCCCAAACCTTTTTTGTTTCTTCCAGAAACCTTTAGTGCATTGAATAGTTTTACATTATCAGGATTTTCAACGAGTTCTTCATTAACTCCAGTTTGTACATCATATTTTCCTGTTGGTGTATTACCAACACGTCTAGAATAAAAAAGATTTCCTTTGGAAAACAGATCTACACCTTCTGTAAAAAATGCTCGCTTTTCAGCATAGCGTTGTTCAAAAGGCCCTAGGTTAAGCGTAACATCATCAAAGGCTGTTTGTCCAAAGTCTGGAATCAAAGTAGCATCTAAGGTAAAGCTTTCATTGATACCATATTTCAAATCCATTCCGATGCTGGCATTTTTAGTTGTTTCGCCATCAAAATTTGAGAGTGTTGCAGAAGTGTAAGGGTAAAAGCTTAATCGTACGGGAGGTGTTATGTTTTCAATACCTTCTAATAACCCGTTGTATTGCGTAAATGATCCTTTTTTTCGATCAATCAAAGACCAAGAATATTTGTCTTTGGTTTTACTAAAGAATCGCATAAAATTGATTCCCCAAATTTGTTTTTTTTCATTAGAAAAACGTAAAGCTGCATATGGAATTCGTATTTCTACTTGCCAGCCTTGGCTAGTATGTTTCACTTTGCTTTGCCAAACAGCATTCCAACTACCATCATTTCCAGAACTAGATACATTGGCATCTGCTTGTGTTCCTGTAGCCATCACAGCAAATTCAGATGCATTAATGCCATCATTTAAAGGGCTTATAGAAGCTACAAAATAATCAGTTTGACCAAAATTATCTCTGGTGGTAAATTCCATTGGTATTTCACTCGGTTTGTCATCAAAGAGATAAGCCGCTATATATATAGCTTTATCGTCATAAACCACTTTTACATCTGTACGGAGTTCTTGAGGTATTTTCTCACCCATTTTTGGTCTTAACATTACAAAATCAGTTGCTATTTGAGCATCTTTCCAAGCAATATCATCTAAATTCCCATCTATGGTTGGTGCTATAGCTACACGCTGTGTTGTTAAAGTCTTTTTATTTTTTTTGATATTATCTTGGGCTTGAATTTTGCTTGTTAATACTACAAAAACTAGTGCTAGAATAATTCTATTTGTCATAATAATTTGGTTACTCATTTTAATGCAAAAATATAATGTTTTTTTTATTAGTCTTGCTTATCTCTTATTAAGAGACGATTAATATACTATTTTGTGACAATTTTTATTGATTTTTTTTACTGCGTTAAGTATTGAGGCTTTGTTGGAGCTCTTTGAAACAAAAGCGACTGCCGAAAGCCTGACCTTGAAAAGGGAACGCCCAAAAAAAGTAGTATTTTACGAAAACAAAGCTTCCACAAGTTCCTCTATCTTATTAATTAACAATACGCGAATACCAAAATCACGTTTACCGAGCTTGTTGTTTCCTGCTATGAAAATAGCTTCAAAACCAAGTTTTTCGGCTTCCAAAATACGTTGTTCTACACGGTTTACAGGGCGTACTTCTCCCACTAAGCCCACTTCGGCAGCAAAACAGTATTTAGGAGGAATAGGGCAATCTTCATTGGAAGATAAAATAGCGGCAACCACTGCCAAGTCAAGGGCAGGATCTTCAATTTTGATGCCTCCAGTAATGTTGAGAAACACATCTTTTGCGCCCAAACGAAAACCTGCTCGTTTCTCCAATACCGCCAAAAGCATGTTCAAACGTTTGGCATTGAAACCTGTGGTAGAACGCTGAGGCGTACCGTAAACAGCGGTGCTGACCAATGCCTGAATCTCAATAAGCAAAGGGCGCATGCCTTCTAAAGTGGCTGCAATGGTCGTTCCGCTTAAATCTTCTGATTTATTAGAGATAAGTATCTCTGATGGATTGGTCACTTCACGCAGTCCATTGTGTTGCATTTCATAAATACCGAGTTCTGCAGTTGATCCAAATCTGTTTTTTAAGGCACGTAAGATACGATATGTGTAGTTACGGTCTCCTTCAAACTGTAAAACGGTATCTACCATATGTTCTAAGATTTTAGGGCCTGCAATATTACCGTCTTTGGTGATATGACCAATGAGAATAACTGGCGTATTGGTTTCTTTGGCAAATTTAATGAGTTCTGCTGTACAAGCGCGAATTTGAGAAATGCTGCCTGCAGCAGATTCTATAAAATCGGTATGTAAGGTTTGTATGGAATCAATGACAACAATATCAGGTGTTGTAGCTACTATTTGTTTAAAAATATGCTGGGTTTTGGTTTCGGTGAGTATCAGACAATTACTCTTTTCTTGGCTCAAACGCTCCGCACGCATTTTTATTTGTCTTTGACTTTCTTCACCAGAGACATAGAGCGTTTTGTAAGGTAGTTTAAGGGCTATTTGTAGTGTAAGGGTAGATTTCCCAATTCCTGGTTCGCCACCTAATAAAATGACTGCACCTGGTACTATTCCGCCTCCTAAAACACGGTCAAATTCGCCATCGTAGGTGCGAATACGGATTTCATTATCTACCGTAATGTCATTTAAGGTTAGTGCTTTAGAAGCTTTACTATTACTTGGTTCATTGGTTTTCCAAGCTTTTTCTTCGGTTTTGACCAATACTTCTTCTACCAATGTATTCCAATTATTGCAAGAACTGCATTGCCCCATCCATTTGGCATATTGTGCCCCACAGTTTTGACAGAAATATGCCTTCTTAGCTTTTACTTTTGCCATTGTTATTGTTGTTTTGGGTGTACAAAATCTAATTCTTTAATAATGTTTGTAGCGCCTGCATATTTGTCTATTATAAATAGAATGTAACGTACATCAACCATTATATTTCTACATATTTTTGGGTCATAATTCATATCACTCATTGTGCCTTCCCAAACACGATCAAAGTTAAGTCCAATAAGATTACCATGAGCATCCAATACAGGGCTTCCTGAGTTTCCGCCAGTGGTGTGGTTTGTTCCTAAAAAGTTAACTGCCAATTTCCCATCTTTAGATGCATATGAACCAAAATCTTTGGTTTTGTATAGTTGCTGTAAGCGTGGAGACACATCAAATTCATAATCTCCAGGAATGTATTTTTGTATCACACCACCTAAATGTGAAACGGGTTTGTAATACACCGCATCTTTGGGTTCGTAACCTTTTACTTGTCCGTAAGTTACTCGCAATGTGCTATTGGCATCTGGAGCAAATTGACGTTCTGGAAAAGCAAGCATAATAGCTTTTGTATATTGACGTTGTACGGCTGCTATTTTTTGATTGATAGCTTGATACTTTGGGTTTACAGTGTCATAAAATAGTGTAGCAAAGGATTTTCCTATTTGATAACCTTTGTCTTTGTTTAGTTTTTTTAACAATGTTTTTGGGTCTTCAATGTTTAGAATTTTTAATAACGATGCTGCATTTGTTAATGCTGATTTTGAATATACTTTTTTTGTTAATTTAGCTGCATTTACATCTTTTAGCATATTAGGAATGTAAGCTTGGTCAACTTTCTCTTTGTATAATGCTGTTAATGATTTGAAAACCGCTCTATCAACTACAGCACTGTAGTTTTTGTATTTTGCTTGAAATGATTTGATTAAATTTGCTTTTGCTTTATTAAAAGCTTCTGTACCTTTTTTATTGTACGTATTTTCTAATTGATAGAGTCTAAATGCAAAATTTAATAATTCTGTATTGCGATACATTACTTCTATCAAATAATTACGCGTTACAGCTATTGCTTCTTTTTCAGCATATAATTTATCAAAATCTTGAAGTAAATTCCCATATTTATTGCTTAAACCTTTTGTTTTAATACGTTTGGTGAATTCTTGTTCGAAAGCTTTCTTTTTGGCAATAGCATTACTTTTTTCAATACCTTGATTTTCACCAATCCATTTTTTCCAATAATTGGCTATAGAAGCAAATTTTGAAGCGTATTGTATTTTTATTTTTGGATCTTTTCGCATATAATTATCTACTATAGCCAATGCTTTCTCACGTACCAATATACCAGCAGGGTTCACTTTGTGCACCGTTTGATCTACTGCTACCGCAGGAAGATACTCGTGGGTACGCCCTGGGAAACCATAAACTAATGTAAAATCGTTTTCTGTAACACCGTCCAAAGAGACAGGCAAAGCGTGAATTGGTTTGTAAGGCACATTATCAGCGCTATACGAAGCAGGTTTATTGTCTTTGTCTGCATAGATACGAAATAGTGAAAAATCTCCTGAATGTCTTGGAAACATCCAATTGTCAGTGTCTGCACCAAATTTTCCAATACTTGAAGGCGGCGCACCTACTAAACGGATGTCTTTAAACGTTTCTGTGATAAATAAATAATACGCATTACCATCAAAAAAAGATTTAGTAAATACATCTTGCCAGTTTTCTTTTTTGACTTGCGCTGTTATTTTTTTAAGATTAGCATTGATGATTTTGTGTTTTTCTTTTTCGTTTAGTGTAGCAGTAACACCATTAAGCACTACATCAGTTATATTTTCTATACGCTTAATGAATGTCACTGTCATATCAGGGTTTTCGAGTTCTTGATCTCGTGATTTAGCCCAAAAACCATCTTTTAAATAATCGTGTTCAACAGTAGAATGTGCTTGTATGGCACCATAACCACAGTGGTGGTTAGTTAGTAATAAACCTTGTTTGGAAATGACTTCTGCGGTACATCCGCCATTGAAATGTACAATGGCATCTTTGATGCTTCCATCTTGTTGACTATATACATCGTCAATAGTCATTTCCATTCCCAAAGTACGCATTTCATCAGCATTCTCTTGTGTTAACTCTGAAGGGATGTACATGCGTCCGCTTTGTGCAAAGGAGATCGTAGTAATTAATAAGGCTATAATTCTAATGTAATTTTTCATTGTTTCTAATTCTAATTAATAGATTCTTAAAGCAACAAAGATACATTATTTTGTTTTGTTATTTATCATAAAAAATATTGCTGTTTTGACAAACTCATACTTTGAATTTAAAGGTTGACAAACGTTTAAAGCAAAGGAATTGTTAATTAAGTCTAGTTTCTTTGCTCTAGCAGCAAAGTGGCTTATCAGACATTACATAAAAATAACTATATTGCAACAAAAATAAACAGTATGCATAATTTACCGATAATAACACAAGATACCGTAGTATTTGGGCTACTAATGCTCATACTTGGTGTCATTTTTTACACTTCGTCATTAGATAATAAAGGTTTTAAAACGTTTTATAAATACGTTCCTGCATTGTTGTTGGCTTATTTTATTCCTGCGCTTTTTAGTACTTTTGGTGTTATAGCATACAAGGTAAAAGATGCGAGTGGTCTTACAATACATCAATCGCAAATATATTATATAGCTAGTCGCTATTTATTACCTGCATCGCTTGTTCTGATGACACTTAGTATTGACTTAAAAGCCGTTTTTAGCTTAGGTTCAAAAGCATTGATTATGTTTCTAACAGGAACTGTAGGCATTATAATCGGTGGTCCTATTGCCATACTACTCATAGCGTTAATTTCTCCAGAAACTGTTGGTGGAGTAGGAGTAGATGCTGTTTGGAGAGGATTGGCAACGCTTGCAGGCAGTTGGATTGGTGGAGGAGCAAATCAAGCAGCAATGTTAGAAGTCTATGAATACAATCCAGCTAAATATGGCGGATTGGTAGTTGTTGATGCCGTAGTAGCCAATCTTTGGATGGGAATCTTGCTTTTTGGAATTAGTAAAAATAAAGCTATTGATAAGTGGTTAGGTGCAGATACGAGTGCCATAGAGCGTTTAAAAAATAAAGTAATAACATTTGCTGAAAAAACAACTAAAACACCAACGTTAACAGACTATATTTTAATGCTTTCTTTGGCTTTTGGTGCTGTTGGAATTGCTCATTTTGGTGCTGGTTTCTTGAGTGATTATCTAACTGCAAATTTTGAAGCTGTTGCAAATCCTAAATCGTTTTTATCATTTATGGGAAGTTCATTTTTTTGGATGATTACGCTAGCAACTGTGATGGGAATTATTGCATCGTTTACAAATTTAAAAAACCTTGAAGGAGCAGGAGCAAGTAAGTTAGGTTCTGTATTTATTTATATTTTAGTAGTTTCTATTGGTATGCGTATGGATTTACGTATGGCTTTTGAAACGCCAATGCTTATCTTGGTAGGTATTGTATGGATGGCAGTCCACGCATTATTACTTATACTTGTAGCCAAACTTATCAAAGCACCCTATTTTTTCCTAGCCGTGGGAAGTCAAGCCAATGTCGGTGGCGCAGCTTCTGCACCAATAGTAGCAGCAGCTTTTCATCCTGCTTTGGCAACAGTAGGCGTATTACTAGCTGTATTTGGTTATGTAATAGGTACCTTTGGAGCTATTCTTACAGCAGAGCTCATGCATTATGTTTCACCATAAAATACTTGTTATTTCCTTATAAAACACTATTTTTACAAGCTTAATAAATAAATCAATAAAAATGAAAAACATATTCATTATCTTTAGTATATTTATACTTACAAGCTTTTGTCAATCAAATCAAAAAAAGCTTACAGCTGATATTAATTTTCCGAAAGAACCGCATAATAGGACTACAGATTGGGAAAAAGAAAATTTAAAAGGAAATGTACATTCTTATGTAGAAATTGGCAAGCCTGAAAAACTGGTTGTTGATGAAATTAGTGGGGCATCAAAAGAAAAATTTGTATTTAATAGTGAAGGACATTTAACTGAACGGGATTTTTATAGTTATCGTTCACAAGCCTATATTAGGCAATGGACTTATAAATATGATAAGCAAGGAAACCAATTAGAATTTAGGGAGTGTACAGATGATGGTTTTCATGAAAAATGTATTTTATCTAAGTATGTATATAAGGAAGAAGGAAGTCAAAAAGAAATTAAACAATATAAAATTAGAGAATTTTTTCCTGAGGCAAATGATGGAGATTATGTTCGTAAAAAGTGGATTTATACTTATAATAAAAAAGGGCACCTAACAAAAGCAGAAGAATATCGTGGAGAAAAAGAACTAAATACAGTTACTAATTATATCTGTGATGATAAAGGAAATTTAATAAAAAAACTGGTAGGTAAATCTATAACATCATATAAATATAATAAAAGAGGTAATCTAATAGAAAGGAAATATCAAGCGGGTTATGATAAGGATTTAGATAAGATAATAACTTATTCTTATGATGAAAAAGACAATATAACAGCAGAAGAATACCGAAGATATTCAGACCGAAAAGTTTATACAAAATATAGTTATGAATATGAATATGATGAAAAGGATAACTGGATAAAATGTAAAAAATACAAAAATGAAACTCTAGTAAATATACTAAGTCGTACATATGAATATTTTAAAAAATAATTTTGTTTAACCTAAAAATTAAAAAAAACCTTGTTAATTGAAACCTCGTTTTTTGCCAAGTATTTAAAAAAAGTATAAGAGCTCATGCATTATGTTGCACCATAAAATACTTGTTTTTTCCTTATAAAATACTATTTTTACACGCTTAATAAATAAATCAATAAAAATGAAAAACATATTCATTACCCTTAGTGCAATACTACTTATCAGTTCTTGTCAATCAGTACAAAAAAAAGCTGGAAACATGCAGGTCAAAGGCTATATTAAAGCCTTACGAAAAGGTACCGTTTACCTCAAAAAATATACCGATTCAACTGCTGTTGTGTTAGATTCTGTAGTATTGCAAGGAAATACACCATATTTTAATCTTGCTACTGATATCAATTCTCCAGAGGTTTTTGCTATAACACTTAAAGAACGTCCTAATGACCGTATGGTGTTTTTTGGTGAAAAAGGTACTGTAAATGTCTATTCAGAATTGGATAATATGGAACTCAAAACTAAGGTTACAGGTTCTGAAAATCAAAAAAAATGGGATGAGTATAAAGATTTTATTCATAAATTTAATGATCAGCATTTGGACTATATGGCACTAAAATTTAATGCGATGAAAGATAAGGATAATGGAAAACTTGATTCTATAAACACGATAATAAAAGCCCAAGAAAAACGTAGAATATTATATCAAATTAATTTTGCAATGCAAAATAAAGCTTATGATGTAGCGCCATTTGTAGCTACAACAGATTTAATACAAGTTCGCAAAAAGTATTTGGATACAATCTACAATGGATTGACAAATGAAGTTAAAAAAGGGACTTACGGAAAAATCTTAAAAAAACTGATTGAAGATATTAAGGAGTAGTAGTTTAAAATTAAAACAACAAACTATAACTATCTCATCAAACTCTCATATTGAACATATGTGAGTTATTTTATAATTATGACTCCAAAAGAGAAGATTTTTCGGAGCTCATTTCTCACTTTGACGGAAATAACATAAAAAGTATTTGAAATACTTATACTAACAGCATGCTAATAAAATAAATGACTATGATAAGCCACTTATTTTTCCATTTTTGTCGATATGCATATGCTCTGATGCAGGTGTAGCTGGCAGTCCAGGCATGCGCATCATTTTACCCAATATTGGTATTAAAAATTTTGCTCCTGCTGCTATTTCTATTTCACGTACAGTAACACGAAACCCTGTTGGTCTCCCAATAAGTTTATCATTATCCGAAAATGATTTTTGTGTTTTTGCCATACAAATTGCAAAGTCATTAAAACCTAATCGGTCAATACGTTTTAGGTTTAACTGTGCTTTACGGTCAAAATCTACACCATCAGCACCATATATTTCACGTGCTATAGTCTCTATTTTTTCTACAACAGGATTCTTCCAATCATACAATGGTTTGAAAGAAGATGCTTTGTTTTCTATCACGTTTACTACTGCTTTTGCCAAATCTTGGGTGCCGTTTCCTCCTTTTGCCCATCCTTCAGAACGAACTGCTTGTACACCCAATTGCGCACACTTTTCTTTGATAAAATTGATTTCTTCTTCACTATCATTTGTAAATGCGTTAATGGCAACTACAGGTTCTATATTGAATTTTCTAATATTTTCGATATGCTTTTCCAGATTAGCAAAGCCATTTTGTACTCGTTCTATACTGGCTGTATTGTATTGCTCTTTTGTAGCACCACCGTGATGACGTAGTGCACGAATAGTAGCTACAAGCACAACACATTTTGGTTTTAAACCCGAACTAGCACATTTGATATTTAAGAATTTCTCGGCACCTAAATCAGCACCAAATCCAGCTTCGGTAACTACATAATCAGATAATGATAAGCCCATTTTGGTAGCGATAATGGTGTTTGTACCTTGCGCAATATTAGCAAATGGTCCGCCGTGAATAATAGCAGGATTCTGTTCTAATGTTTGTACTAAATTAGGCTTTATAGCATCTTTAAGCAAAATAGCCATTGCATTTTCTGCTTTTAAATCACGTGCAAAAATAGGTTTTTTATCAAAAGTTTGTCCAATATAGATAGCTCCTAAACGCGCTTTCAAATCTTCAAAATCTGTTGCCATACAGAGTATAGCCATAACTTCTGAAGCTGGTGTAATATTGAAACCATCTTGACGTGGAATACCGTTTGCAGTACCTCCAAGTCCAATAGTGATAGCTCTCAAAGCACGATCATTCATATCAATAACACGTTTCCAAACAATTGTACGCGCATCCAGACCAAGATTTTTTGTTTTGCTTTGTAAATTATTATCTACAAGTGCTGAAAGTAAATTGTTTGCTTTTTCTACAGCATTAAAATCGCCAGTGAAATGCAAGTTGATATCTTCCATAGGAACTACTTGCGAATAACCACCACCAGCAGCGCCACCTTTGATGCCAAAAACAGGGCCTAAAGATGGTTCGCGTAATACTACTGTTGCTTGTTTCCCTATTTTGTTTAAACCTTCTGTTAAGCCAATGGAAACTGTTGTTTTTCCTTCTCCTGCAGGCGTAGGAGTAAGTGCTGTTACCAAAATAAGATTATTTTGTGCTATTTTGGTTTCATCAATTAGATTAAGTGGGAGTTTGGCTTTGTATTTACCATAATATTCAAGGTCATCTTCTACTATATTTATTTTTGAAGCTATGGTTTTAATATGTGCCATTTCATTGGCTTGAGCTATTTCAATATCACTTTTGTATGTTTTCATGTTTACTTATTTAGCCCTTATAAAAAGGAAATTTTACCACTGTTGCTGGAATTATTTTTTTACGTATTTGTATAAATATTTTAGAACCCGATTTGGCATAAGGTTTTGCCACATAGCCCATTCCGATTCCTTTTTTAAGCGAAGGACTCATTGTTCCAGAAGTCACTACGCCAATTGCTTCATTATTTTCATTAACTATTGTATAATCGTGTCTTGGAATCCCTTTTTCATTAAGTTCAAAACCAATAAGACGTTTGCTCACGCCATCTTCTTTTTGTTTTTTTAACGCTTCACTGTTCATGAAGTTTTTAGTGAATTTTGTAATCCATCCTAAACCAGCTTCAATAGGAGAGGTGCTATCATTGATGTCATTGCCATATAAACAATAACCCATTTCAAGACGAAGTGTATCACGTGCAGCTAAACCAATAGGTTTGATGCCGTAAGGAGCTCCTGCTTCAAAAACTTTATTCCATATTTGAACGACTTCATCATTTTTACAATAAATTTCAAACCCTCCAGATCCAGTATATCCAGTAGCTGAGATAATAACATTAGCAACACCTGCAAAATCATTAATTTTGAAAGTGTAAAATTTGATAGCACTCAAATCTTCAGAAGTAAGACTTTGCATAGCTTCTACAGCTTTTGGACCTTGAATAGCAAGAAGCGAATAGTCTTCGGATAAATTTGTCATTGTAGCTCCAAATTGAGCATTATGTTTGCTAATCCAATCCCAATCTTTAGCAATATTGGAAGCATTAACAACTAGCAAATAGGTATTTTCTTCTAAACGATAGCAAATTAGATCATCTACAATTCCGCCTTTATCATTAGGGAAACAAGAATATTGTGCATCACCAATGGCTAGTTTTGAAGCATCATTAGATGTGACAAATTGTATTAGAGCTAAAGCATTTTCACCTTCAATACGAAATTCTCCCATATGTGAAACATCAAAAACACCTACGCTTTCACGTACGGTTTGGTGCTCTGCATTGATCCCTTCATATTGAATAGGCATATTATATCCAGCAAAGGGCAGCATCTTAGCGCCTAAGCTTTCGTGTATCTGAAATAAAGCGGTATTTTTTGTCATTTTGATTAATTTTTTCACAAATTTAATCAAAAAACATGAATTAATTCTACCAATTTTTATTTTTTACTACGAATAAGATAATCTTTAAATAAAGTATAATCAACTGACATTGCTAATGCCTTTTTCTCTTTGTCTAACAATGATTTTAAACGAGTAGGCATTTTTATTTCAGTATTAATAATAGGTTTTACTACCGTATCAAACTTGATAGGATGTGCCGTTTCAAGAAAAACGCCTATCTGATTATTGGATAAAACTTTTGCTAAACCTAAATATGCTACTGTTCCGTGAGGGTCAGCTAAGTAATTATGCTTTTTATACATTGTTAAAAGTTGTTTTTTGGTTTCGTCATCAGAAAACGAAAAAGCAGTCATTTTATTTTTATTAATAGCACCATTAAATAACTCGAGTATGCGAACAAAATTACTAGGATCACCAACATCCATTGCGTTAGAGATTGTTTGTTTTGCAGGTTTTGGCTTATATAAAGTTGTTTTAAGATAGTTAGGCACAACATCATTACTATTTGTAGCTGCTACAAATTGATGAATTGGAAGTCCTAAACGCTCCGCCATTAAACCCGCGCAAATATTTCCAAAATTACCACTAGGAACTGATACTACAAGTGGTTTATTATACTTTTTTAGTGCTTTGTAAGCAAAGAAATAATAAAACATTTGGGGTAACCAACGTGCTACATTTATAGAGTTAGCAGAAGTAAGTTTTCGTTGATTTGTGATAGTTTTGTCATTAAAAGCTTGTTTTACTAAAGCTTGACAATCATCAAAAACACCGTCAATTTCTAGAGCAACAATATTTTGCCCTAACGTGGTGAGCTGTTTTTCTTGAATGGGACTAACTTTCCCTTTAGGATATAGTATAACTACATCCACACCTTTTACGCCCAAAAAACCGTTTGCAACTGCGCTTCCTGTATCTCCTGA
>JALSVQ010000073.1 GCA_027073495.1 Flavobacteriaceae bacterium
CTAATTATGTTATTATTAGTGCTGTATTAGTATTTATTGCTTTGCTTATATCAAGAATCTCACGTTATCCTGTTATCACCAGAGATAGAATGGTAGCTATTGTTATTTTTGCTTTGCTTACCATTATTTTTTGGGCTTCGTTTGAACAAGCAGGAGGCTCGATGACTATTTTTGCAAAAGATTATACAAGTAGAATACTTTCGGGTACATCGGCTACTGTCTTTAACACTATAAATATTATTATAACTGTAGTGCCTATTATGATTATCTCTTGGGTACTATTTTTATTATTCAAACAAACATTTAAAAATTTTGCATTATCTAATATTATATTAGGAACAAGTTTTGCTATTATCTGGGTTATTGTTGGCTGGATGATTAATAGAAACCTTAATTCAAATGCGTATGTTGTTAATTACCAAAAAATAGCACATCATAAAAAAGACGATAAAGGAAAAGACAAGACAACCTACACTTTTGTAACAGAAGGAGCTTCAAGTGCACAGTCACAAACGGATTCAATAACCATTCGAGAGCCGTTAGAATTGGCAAATGCAAGTCAAGTTTATCTATTAGACGTTGATAAAAAAGGAACATTGAAATTTTTGTCTGCCGAAAAGGCAAAATTAATTCCTGCCGAAAAACGTATTGTAGCCAAAGTGGTTCGTAAAAAAGGAAAAGAAGTAGAGATACCCGCTTCTTGGTTTGGTATTTTGAACTCATTATTTATTATATTATTTGCACCATTATTCTCACGTTGGTGGGAGAGCAAATACAATCCTAATGCAGCAACTAAGTATGGACTAGGGCTTATTCTTTTAGGTATCGGGTTTGCCGTATTAGCATACGGATCTATGGCAATACCTCAAGGAGCAAAAACAGCTTCTATAAGTATTCTGTTTTTGATTATTGCTTACCTGTTTCATACACTCGGAGAACTCTGTCTCTCACCAGTAGCACTTTCTTATATCAGTAAGCTTGTTCCAGGTAGAATGATAGCACTGATGTTTGGAGTTTGGTATATAGCTGTAGCAATTGGTAATAAAACAGCTGGAAAAATGGGAGGTTCTATAGACAAGATTCAAGAATCGCACTCCATGACTTATTTCTTTATGATTTTTACATTAATACCGATAGGTCTAGGAACATTAGCTATTATTGCTAGTCCGTTTATTAAAAAATTAATGCACGGTGTAAAATAACACTTGCAATAGTATAATTAAAAAAGCTACAAATACATTCATTTGTAGCTTTTTTATTGCCGCGTTGGTCTAGAAGACTTTTTTGTTGGTGGTGCTCGTGGACAATCAGGTGAACTGTATTTCCAAAAAACCAATGGTGTTTGGTCTCATGATAAGGCTTATGAAGATTTAGGTGTACTGTTTTTTGACGCCGATGGCGATAAAGATATGGATTTGTACGTAGTGAGTGGCGGTGCTTCTTACCCTTCAGGAGACAAAATGTATCAAGATAGACTGTATTTGAATAGTGGTAATGGAAAGTTCAAAAAAACAATAAATGCATTACCAAAAAGTACTATAAGTGGTCAAGATGTAGTTGCATCAGATTTTGATAATGATGGTGACCTTGATCTTTTTGTAGGCGGAAGAATCATTCCAGATAAATATCCTTTTGCACCAAAATCACAATTGCTACGCAATGATGGTAAAGGTGTTTTTACAGATGTTACCTTTGATATCGCAACAGATCTTATGAAAGATCACAATGTGTCAAGTGCAGTGTTTACAGATTATGATAATGATGGCGACCAAGATATTATCACAGTAGGGCAGTGGACACCTATTCAAGTCTATGAGAATACCAATGGACAGTTTAAAGCCAAATCTATACCAAGTCTCAAAAACACGGTTGGATTGTGGTTTACTATCAACCAATTTGATATTGATGATGATGGTGATATGGATTATTTTGTTGGAAATTTAGGATTAAACACTAAGTTTAAAACCGCTCACGGAAAACAATTTAGTATTTATGTTAATGACTTTGATAATAATGGATCTTTTGATATTGTTTTAGCAGCAAAATACAAAGGGAAGCTCGTTCCTAGCCGAGGAAAACAATGCTCTAGTGAGCAAGTGCCAAGTTTGAACCAGAAATTTACAAGCTACAAATCATTTGCTAATGCAGGTTTGAAAGCTATTTTTAAACCCTCAAAACTGGCTGGAGGTTTCCATGCTAAGGCTAATTTTACCTATAGTGTTTTCTTAGAAAACAAAGGAGATGGAACGTTTGAAATACATCAATTACCGCTCAAAGCACAGTTTGCTCCAATAACTGATTTTGCTTTTGTAGATTTAGACAAAGATGGCAAAAAGGAATTGCTTACCGTTGGAGATTTGTACCCTGTAGAGGTAGAAACGGTACGATACGATGCATCTTATGGTGCTGCTTTTAAATTTCAAGATGGTACATTTCAAGAAATGCCACTTTCAAAATCAGGGTTTTCAACCACGGGAGATACTAGAAATGTTTTACCTATTGCTGATAAAATAATAATAACTAATAATAATGCTCCAATGGATGTTTTTCAACTGAAAGAATAAGGATTATAGAGAATCAAAATGCTCAAGAAAATAAATTGTTTTCTTGAGCATTTTTAAATTTTTCAAAAGTTTTATTTCCCTTTTTTATATTTCTTTTTGAATTGATACCAACCTTGTTTAAAGTAAGCGCCACTACCGTAATAGTGTATAATTACATCAAATTCTTTTGCATCGAGATAACCAGGAATACGTGTTAGAAGCGTTTCTTTTTCGTTCCAAAAAATACTAGTAGGAAAAGACATTTGCCCATTCATCATTTCTATGGCTAATTCATTATAGCCACGGTTATTCTTATACTCTTTACCTTTGTATTTTATGGTTTCTCTTGTTTCTGCATCAAAATGTACAGCATAGAAATTTTTGTTCATATATTTGATGATGTCAGGGTCAGAAAATGTTTTTTTGTCCATCTGCTTACACCAGCCACACCAACTGGTGTACATATCAAAATAAATAGGTTTCGGGTTTTTTGCGTTTAAAGCAATAGCCTCTTCAAAACTCACCCAATTGATGTGTTTTGGCTTTTCGTTTGTGCTAAAGCTTGAAAGTACAATAAGTAAAGTAAGCGTTGCAAATAGTGCGATTAATTTTTTCATATTTTAGAATTGATATTTTATAGATTAGACGCAATATTTGTGCCAGCTTACAAACTAAATTTATTTTGTATATCCTATTTTTACAGCTACAGCTACTTCAGACCACGTTTTACTAATGCCATCTGCTCCTTTGTGCTCACCTTTACAGGCTTTATTCAATGCTTTTACTGCAGCTTGAGCAGCCCAATTATCCAAATTCATTGTTCCTGTGATGTCAATACTATCTTTTCCTGTAGTAATTACTACTGGAAGGTCAAAAGTAATTGCGTTCATTGTAAAAGACACAGTGCCTTCATTGTCATTTTTCATTGTTAATGTTCCTGTTAGTTTTTTTGTGTCATTCATTACATTAAAAAATGAATTTACAAGCCGTTGATCACGAATTTCATTGCCAGAGTCAATACTACTTACATCAATACTCAACTGTGATTCGTTCAGCATTTCAGTTATAGTTTTTCCTTTTTTAGGACTAAATTCAAATGCTTTAAAGACACCTGATACTGGCTTTTTAGCTGTTGTTTTGTATGCTGTCCAATGGATTTCTTTAACGCCAGTTAAAGCTACTGTTTTTTGCTCTTCTTGGACAACATTTTCTTTTTTTGTTGTACTTTTTTCTTTTTTGCTTTCACTACAAGATGTTGCTGTTAAAAGAACTGTTAATGCTAAGAATACTGTTTTAATTGTTTTCATAATGTATTTAATGTTTATATATTGTTTCCTGTTAAATCATTGGTTAGTTCAATGTACTTTTCTTTGGCTTCATCTTGTGTAAGCCCCCGAACTTGCAACCACGCATTGTATTTAAAAGCATTACGCACATCAAAACGATTGGGTTGATTGGAGTCTCCATAAGTAGCTTGTTTATAATACGCATAAAAACGCAACATTAAATCTTGTGGCAACTTTTCTCTCACAGCAGATGCTGCTTCAAAAGCTTTTTCAAAACGAATATCTAAAGCCGACTTTCCCATTATATTTTTGCTATTATTTGTTCACCACCTTTTACTTTATCACCTATTTTTACAGCCAATTCTGTGCCTAAAGGTAAAAATAAATCTACACGTGACCCAAACTTAATAAAACCAGCATCAGTTCCTTGAATGACTTGCTCGCCTTTTTTGGCATAGTTTACAATGCGCTTAGCCAATGCTCCTGCTATTTGACGGTAAAGTATTTTTCCAAAACGTTCATTCTCCAAAACTATTGTAGTACGTTCGTTTTCTGTTGATGCTTTTGGATGCCATGCAACCAAATATTTGCCTGGGTGATACGCACTGTATTTAATGGTTCCACTCATGGGATAGCGTGTCACATGCACATTAAATGGTGACATAAAAATAGATACTTGCAAGCGTTTATCTTTAAAAAATTCAGGCTCAGATACTTCTTCTATAACAACTACTTTACCATCTACAGGGCTTAAAATAGTATTGTCATTTTGAACGGTATTGCGTTTTGGGTTTCTAAAAAATTGTAATATTATGATTAATAAGGTGATGATTACTATAAACAAAGTACTACGAAGCCACGATGTTATAATGAATTTGTCAATGAGTAATACGCTGACAATAGTAATTATCAAGCTTCCGAGTATAATTTGATTTCCTTCTTTGTGGAACATAGTTTTAATTTTGTAAAGTCATTAAATAATAAAAAACAAATGGTGCTGCAAATATAACACTATCTAAACGATCTAATATACCGCCGTGTCCAGGCATAATGGCGCCACTATCTTTGACTCCAGCTTCGCGCTTGAATTTGGATTCTATCAAATCTCCTATTGTTCCAAAAACAACAACTAGCACTGCTATAATTAACCAATTTGTTAAAGTTAATAAATCATTATATAAACTGATAACGTATGCTGCTGCCAATGCAAATACTAAACCTCCTAAAAACCCTTCGATGGTTTTTTTTGGAGATACGCGTTCCATAAGTTTGTGTTTTCCTATTGATTTTCCTACTAAATAAGCAAAAGAATCATTTACCCAAATTAAAATAAATACTGCTAATAGTAAAAAGGGATGAAAATCATTATAAAGTAATAAAAAAGGAATTTTAGCCAATAGAATAAAAGAAACAACAATATAGAAAAATGCTAAATAAAAGTACCCTGCTTGATTGCTTGAACCAGATTTTTTGAATAATTGAATAATTAAAGGAAAAAACAAACTCAAAACACCTACAAAAATAAGGTTATTTAGGCTAAAATCTTCATAACTCATAAAGCTTGCATAGCATAATGTTCCTGCTATATAAATCCAATTGTCTTTGAGCTTAATGAGCTTTTTGAATTCGTATAAAGCAATAATGAGCAAGACAAAATACAATATGTAGAGTGTCCACGGACTATACATGGTGCAAAAAATAATTAGTGCTGCATAAATAGCACCATAAAATGCTCGTGTTAATAATTCTTTCATTGGTTTATTTTAGCGAAGTTATAAATCTTCTAGCAAGAGCAAATATAAGTTTTTTGAAACATTTCCATACTTTCTAAAATCATTTTCTTCATTATTTTCTTCAAAAGTCTTTAGTGTACGGATATTTGAGGGGAAATTGTTTTTGTATTTTTGTTTCATGCTCCGCATAGAATCATCTATAGAGCGCACAAGTTGGCTCGTAGTGGCATAAACTATAAAATTGTCTGCTAGTTGGTCTAATGGCTTTTCGCCTATTTGTTTTGCAGAAAAAACGATTGCGCCACTTGAGGCAACAAGGTATTCACAAGAAACAAAAACAGCTTCTGGGGTTACATATTCAGCTGTTGTCTTTAGATCACGATGTTTTAATAAATGCTTTAAATTGGGGTTTTTACACCCTATTTTACGCCATTGATTTTCTGCTAAAATGTTAGTCAGCGCATCGTTAAGTTCATCTAAATTGGTGGTGTAAATAAATTTACCACCATTTTTTTTAAAATTAATGACAAACTGTTTGTCATAAAACTCCTCAGGTTCCTCGGGCAAAAATTTATTTTTTTTAGCATTAGGCTTCTTTACTGCTTCTTGTTTTGAAACAGTCTTTTCAAGACCAAATATACGCTTAAAAAAACTCATTTACTTATGCTTCCGTTGGCTTGTCATCTGCTTTGTCATCTATTTTAGTGCTTGTTTCAGCGCTTGTTTCAGTGGCAACATCTGCAACATTTTCTTCAATTAGATGTTTTTCAAAAGGGCGTTTTCCAAAAATTTTCTCCAAATCTTCTTTGAAAATCACTTCTTTTTTGAGTAACTGTTCGGCAAGTGTTGTAAGCTTATCTTTGTTGTCACGCAAAATTTGTACAGCGCGTTTGTATTGTTCTTCTATGAGTTTAGAAATTTCTTTATCAATAGTTATTGCTGTTTCCTCACTATACGGTTTTGTGAAACCATATTCCTGACCGCTAGAGTCATAGTAAGTGATATTTCCTATTTCAGTATTCAGCCCATAATACGTTACCATGGCACGTGCTTGTTTGGTTACTTTTTCCAAATCGTTTAATGCACCTGTAGAAATCTCATTAAAGATTACTTCTTCTGCAGCACGACCAGCTAAGGTAGCACACATTTCATCTTTCATTTGGCTAGCTTTTACAATCATGCGCTCTTCAGGCAGATACCAAGCTGCTCCAAGCGATTGTCCTCTTGGTACGATGGTTACTTTTACCAATGGGGCAGCATGTTCTAAAAGCCAACTTGCGGTTGCGTGACCAGCTTCGTGAAAGGCAATGGTCTTTTTTTCTAAAGGTGTAATGATTTTGTTTTTTTTCTCCATTCCACCAATGATTCTATCTACAGCATCTAAGAAATCTTGTTTTGTAATAGCTTTACGTTCTCTACGTGCTGCTATAAGCGCTGCTTCATTACAAACATTGGCAATATCTGCTCCTGAAAATCCTGGGGTTTGACGTGCTAGAAAATCGATATCTACAGAATCATCCATTTTTAATGGTTTGATGTGCACTTCAAAAATAGCTTTACGCTCATTTTTATCTGGAAGATCAACAAATATTTGTCTATCAAATCGTCCAGGGCGTAATAAGGCTTTGTCTAATACATCAGCTCTGTTTGTAGCAGCCATAACGATAACGTTGGCATCAGAATCAAAACCATCCATTTCAGATAATAATTGGTTTAATGTATTTTCGCGTTCATCATTAGAGCCTGGCGCATTTCCTTTGCCACGTGCTTTACCAATAGTGTCTATCTCATCAATAAAAATAATTGATGGTGATTTTTGTTGCGCTTGTTTGAAGAGATCGCGAACACGAGAAGCACCAACACCAACAAACATTTCTACAAAATCAGATCCTGAAAGTGAGAAAAAAGGTACATCAGCTTCGCCTGCAACGGCTTTTGCCAAAAGTGTTTTTCCTGTTCCTGGAGGTCCAATAAGCAATGCGCCTTTTGGTATTTTACCTCCTAATTTGGTGTATTTTTCTGGATTTTTTAAAAAATCTACAATTTCTTTTACTTCTTCTTTTGCCTCTTCTTGACCTGCTACATCTTTGAATGTAACTTTCGTTTTTTGGTTTTTATCAAAGAGTTTTGCTTTAGATTTTCCAATATTAAAGACTTGACCGCCCATACCGCCACCACCAGCAGCTCCAGACATTCTACGCATAAAATAAAGTGTAATACCAACTAGAATTAATATGGGTAATATACCGCTTAGAAGTCCAACCCATTCGCTTGGAGATTCAAACTTGTACTCTTGGATTTGGTTATTTTTCTTTGCAATATCAAGTTTGTTTTGAAGCACTTCTACACTTCCAAATTTGACACTATATTGTGCGCCTTTACTTTTTTGAACTGCCTTATGTGCTTCTTTTTCTATTGCTTTATCAGATAAATAAACAGCAGCTGTACGCGTTGATTCATTAGCAACTACCTTAGCAACATCAGTTGCTTGTAGTAGTTGTTCAAACTCAGTAAATGTGAGCTCTTTTTGATTGGATAAAAAACCATCGCCTTGAAACATTAAATAGCCAAAAAAAGCAATTAGCGCGATATAAACGATATTGAATCCTATTTTTGGTTTTACAGGTTCTATTTTTGGTTTTTTATTATTCTTTTTTTTATCTTCTTTCATGGTTATTTTTTTAAAATAATTTCTTTAGCATCGCCCCAAAGTCCTTCAATGTCATAGCGCTGGCGCACTGGTTTTTGAAAAATATGGACAACGACATTGATATAATCCATCAAAATCCATTCTGCTACTTCTGCACCTTCTACATGCCAAGGTTTGTCTTGGATGGCTTTGCTTACTACTTTCTGAATGGAACTGGCTATTGCACTAACTTGTGTGTTTGAGTTACCATTGGCAATGATAAAATAATCACATACTGCATTTTCGATATCACGAAGATCTAAGATAGTAATATCTTCTCCTTTTACGTTATCAATTCCTTCTATTATATTGGCGATTAATAAATCGTTATTTTTTACTTTTGTTGTCATTAAAATGTTTTAATTATAAGAACTGCAAATTTATTAATTTTTATGGTTAAATTAGGCTAGTTCACAAAAAATTAGCATCTTGCTTCAAATGAATATAATCAAATTACATACCAGCAATTCTACCAATGATTATTTAAAGCAACTTGCCAAAGAAAAAAAACTGCCCAATTGGACTGTTATTTATACATTAAATCAAACCAAAGGGCGTGGGCAACAAGAAAACAAGTGGTTTTCGAAACTAGGTAAAAGCCTTACTTTTAGCATATTGATTAATGAAGAGCCTGTTCATTACAAACATCAGTTTTATTTAAACAGAATTGTTTCGCTAGCTATTCTCAAAGTGCTTCAAGACAAAATAAGTGCTGATTTTTCTATTAAATGGCCGAACGACATAATGGCAGAAAACAAAAAAATTGCCGGTATTCTTATAGAAAATACGATCAAAAAAGAATATATTGTGCAAAGTGTCATCGGTATTGGAATCAATGTGAACCTAAATGCCTTTCCAGATACGTTACCAAATGCTATTGCTATGAAACAACTTACAGGACAGCATTATAATCTTGACGAACTTCTTCGTGAACTCGTGACTACTATTCAAGATTTGTATGCTATTGATAGTAAAAGTGATGTGAGTAAAATCAATGTTGCTTATGAGCGTTTTTTGTTTAACAAGGGGAAAGTATGTGTTTTTAAAAAAGAAAATTATTTGTTTAATGCTATTATAAAAGGTGTAAGCCCAAAAGGAAAACTCTGTTTACTTCATGAAAATGATGAAATTTATTGTTATGGAAATCACGAAGTAAAACAAGTATTGCAGTAGATTGACTTGATTTTTATTTCAAGCTAAATTTCGCTTTCGAAATCAGAAATTTTAAAAAAAAGTATTTCAAAATCTTTATCTTTTAGTCACAATATCTCCATCCATTACTTGTTTTTGTAAAGCCAAGTTTTTCTATTTTAAAATCAGTAGTATTTTTATTGCCTAAAATTGCAAAAGGAGTGATGTTTACTTTTTTATAATTTACTCTCACTTCTGCAGCATTCATTGATGGAATTTCATGAACTTCTTTTACTTCATCAATTTTATAATCAAAAGCTAATAATTTTACATATTGTTTATTGCTACGTTCAGTTTGTTCAATTATAAACTCTTTAGTTTTTTCTAAAAGTTCAATATTGTATTTTGGATACTTCCCATAATAGCTAACTTTCCCAACACCTAGTGAGTCAATTTTTAAGTAGCCACTTTTTTCAAGTTCTTTTAGTTTTTTGAACTCTTCTTTATTTTTATTAAAAATTAATCTTTCTCCATATTGAAATGTAACTGTTTCTCGGCGAGGATTTTTTTCTAAACAATCAGAAATTATTTTTTCTGCTTTTGAGTTGCTTAATTCATCTGAACAAGAGACTGTTAGCGTTCCTAAAACAAAAATTATTATTATTTTTAATATATCATTAATTCCAATTAAGAGTGCTTTGTTCATTTTGATTTATTTTTTAATTACTTTTTTATGTAAAACTTTGTAAATGTACAAATTTTAAATTTTAAAAAAAAATCTGTAATTATATTATTTTCAATCAACTTTAATGTTATCAACTCTATATCATCATTTTACTTTTGCAGGTAGGAATTTAGTGTTTTTGTTATAAAGAAAAGCCTTACACCGTAGCAATATTCTCAGAAAGTGTATTGATAAATTTACTCAAAGGGCTTTTGACCATCATAGCCATCATAGGGTTGAAGTCGCCTTCAAAATGAAATATGACACTTGCCTTATCACTTGTTTCTGTTATGTTTGCCGTCAGCGTAAAAGGGAGTTTTCCTTTGGCAGCGCCTAAAACTAACTTATCATAAGGTTGTTCTTCTACAATCTTGAGCTCAATCTCAGGCATTCCTTTTAGGGCAAAAAGAAAAGAATCTTCTTGTGCTTCAAATTTACTTGTGTTTTCGGGCATTATCTGTTCAAAATTTTTAACTTTGCGAAGAAAGTCATAAAGCTCTTGCTTTGATTTTTTGGTGGTAACTGACTTAGAGTTGAGTTGCATAATGAATTTATTTAATTGCAAATGTACAAAGTTTTTGTCAATGATAATCCTATTATCTTTACTACTGAACCAAACAGTGGTGAAATAGCACAGCGTTTTCATTATGATTTTGTCAATATCAACGAAATAATTCATAAACTCAAAACCAATAAAATACCACAAGCTATACTTTACTGCGATGATTTAGAACGTATGTGGCAAGATTTTACTGCTAAAATAAAACCTATTTACGCCGCAGGTGGTTTGGTAGAAAACACAAAGGGAGATTATCTCTTGATTTACCGTTTGCAAAAGTGGGATCTACCAAAAGGACATATTGAAACTGGTGAAGATGATGAAACTGCAGCTATTAGAGAAGTAGAGGAGGAGTGTGGTATTACTAGTTTAACCATTTCTCATAAACTCGTTACAACATATCATATTATTTTTCGTAATAAATCGCATCATCTTAAAGTTGTGCATTGGTTTAAGATGAGAACAACCGATACCAATGTTCCAAAACCGCAACTTATAGAAGATATTACCCAAGCGGTTTGGAAAAGTAAAGCAGAAGCAGCTCAGTTAATAAGCGCTTCTTATGCCAATATTCAATCTGTAATAAAAATAGCCAATGAGAACTGAAGATATAATAAATAAAACCGTACTATTTGTACAAGAAACATTACAAGGAGCTGAAGGAGGACACGACTGGTGGCACATTTTGCGTGTTTGGAATACTGCCAAACGTATAGCTCAAGAAGAAAATGTGGATACTTTAGTTGTTTCGTTAGGGGCTTTACTTCACGATATAGCAGATGCTAAATTTTATGATGGTGATGAAACACTTGGTCCAAAAAAAGCAACTGATTTTTTGACAAAACTTGGTGTTGACAAAGCAATTATAGATCACGTGATACTTATTATAGAAAACATTTCTTTTAAAGGTGGTAATTTTGAACAAAAATTTAAGTCTCCAGAACTCGATGTTATACAAGATGCCGATCGTTTGGATGCTATTGGAGCTATCGGTATAGCGCGAACTTTTAATTATGGAGGTTTTAAAAATAGAGAATTGTACAATCCAAACATCAAACCCAATCTAAAAATGACTAAAGCTGAATACAAAAAAAGTACAGCACCTACAATTAATCATTTTTATGAAAAATTACTATTACTATCGGACAAAATGAATACCAAAACAGGTCTGAAAATCGCCAAACAACGTCATGAATATATGGAAGGTTTTTTAGCACAGTTTTATGCAGAATGGGAGGGGAAGCGTTAGGAATTAATTAATGAAAAAAATACTTTTACTTTCCGATACGCACAGTCATATAGATGATCAAATGCTCAAGTATATCAAGCAAGCTGATGAGGTTTGGCATGCAGGTGATATTGGTGATCTAGTAGTTACAGATACCATTCTTAAATATACAGATTTACGTGCTGTATTTGGTAATATTGATGGGCACGAGGCTCGTAGTCAGTTTGCTGAAGACAATCGGTTTACACTCGAAGGTGTTTCGGTTTGGATTACGCATATAGGCGGTTATCCTGGTCGCTATGACAGGCGTGTTTATGCTAAATTAATGCAAAACCCTCCAAAAATATTTATAGCAGGTCATAGTCATATTTTGAAAGTAATTTATGATAAAAAACATAAAATACTACATCTTAATCCTGGAGCTGCTGGAAAATCAGGTTTTCATAAAGTGCGCACGATGTTGCGTTTTGAACTTAACGAAGGCGCTATAGAAAACATGGAAATTATAGAGCTCGAAAAGCGCGGGTAAATATTTAAAATAGGATCATAAAAAAACGCAGCATAATAAAATGCTGCGTTTGCTATATTTTGTATTTTTAATACTATTTCTTGTTTTTACGCTCTTGCTCCAAACGTTTTTGTTCTTCTGCCTGTTTCATCAGTTCTTGCATTTTTTGACTGAACTTACCTTGTTTTTTAGGCTTTAATTTGTTGGCTTGTATTTGTGCATGAATTTTCTTTTCATCAATTATGAATTTTTTGATAATATACATTATTGATATCATCAAAAGGTTAGATGTAAAGTAATACAAACTCAAACCACTACCGTAACTATTAAAAAATACAAGCATCATCAACGGTGATATATAGATCATCATTTTCATCATTCCTGTCATATCGGGCATGCCTTCTTGAGGTGGTGCTTGCATATTAGCTTGTTGTGATTGATTCATTTTCATATAGAAAAAGATTGCAATTGCTGCTAATAATGCAAATCCACTAACGTGAGCTCCATACATTGGAATGTTAAAAGGCAGCTTGAATATAGAATCATAAGATGATAAATCACTCGTCCATAAAAAACTTTTTTGTCTCAAGTCTATATTAGCAGGGAAGAAGCGGAATAAGGCAAGGAATATTGGCATTTGTAATAATGCAGGAATACAACCTGCCATTGGGTTGACACCCGCTTTCCTGTTGAGCGCCATGGTCTCTTGCTGACGCTTCATAGCGTCTTTTGGATATTTTTTATTGATTTCTTCTATTTCAGGTCGAATTACTTTCATTTTCGCACTTGATAAATACGATTTGTATAAAAGTGGTGACATAATAATACGTACTGCTATGGTTAATAGTATAATTATTAAACCATAATTTCCTACAAAACCTTTTAAGAAATTGAATACCGGAAAGAATAAGTGTCTATTTAACGATCCGAAAATTCCCCATCCTAATGATATAGAGCGATCGAGGTTTTTATCAGCATATTTTTCTGTAAAGAGATTGTAATCTGTAGGACCATAAAAGAGTTGCATCTTATTATTAGCTATTTCTCCATTTTTAAGTGTTAAAGGGAATTTAGCAGCAAAATCTTTAGTGAATTTACCTTCAGGATTTTCATTGTATAAATCTTTAGATTGAAAAGTACCTTTTTCAAAGCCATCAGCATTGAGTAATATTGAAGAGAAAAACTGTTGTTTAAAGTTAACCCAATTTACGTCTTTAGCAGTCTCTTCAGCATCTTTAGAACGAGCACTTAGCTCGTCATAATCTGCATCGTCTTTTTCATAGTTTAGTTCGGTGTATTGGTCTTCATATTTCTTGCTCTTCTCATGACTGTATGTTTTCATTTTCCAATCGAGAACAACAGGATTTGTAGTATTTATTATAGTATTAAAACCTTGTGATTGAATAGCAAAATCAAGCATATATTCGTCAGGTTTAAGTGTATAGACATAGGCTAATGTTTGCCCATTGCCCAAGGCTAATTCCATTTTTAATATTTGATTTTCGCCAACTTTGCTCAGTGTTGGTTTGAAATTATATTTATTAGTATTAATAATTTTACTATCTTTTGTAGTAAAAGATAAACCCATTGAAGCGTTGTTGTCTTGTACCAAATAGAGTGGTTTTTCATCAAAACTTTTGAATTTTTTTAGTAAAACTTCTTTTACTTGAGCACCTTTGCTGGCTACAGTTATTTTGAGTAAATCATTTTCTATAACAGTATCAACATTTGGTACTTCAGCTGGTGTAGCACTTTCAATTTGTGTACTATCAGTAATAGCATTAAAAGTAGTAAGCTTTTCATCAGATGTTGTTGTATTTGCTTTTGGAGCCGCTGTTGTTTGACTTGTGGTATCTTCTTTAGGTAGTGCTAATTTTTTATTTTTAGATGTTATATTCATCCAAATAAGTATTCCTGAGATTAAGAATACACCGATAAGTTGGTTTTTGTCAAATTTCTTCATAAATAATATTTTATACTAAACGGATAATCAATTATCAGTCCGTTTATATTTTTTGTGCCATATTGGCGTGATTCTTCATTTTGTTGTTTGCTGCGGCTTGTACAAAAGACACAAATAATGGATGGGGCTTTTCTACAGTACTTTTGTATTCGGGATGATACTGTACACCTACAAACCAAGAGTGATTTGGTAGTTCTACTATTTCTCCCAAATTAGTTTCTTTGTTTATTCCGCTTATTTTCATTCCTGCTGCTTGTAAAGCATCGGCATATTTATTATTTAATTCATAGCGGTGACGGTGACGTTCTTGTATTGCTGATGTTTGATAGATTTTTGCAGCTAATGAATCTGTTTTTAATTCACAAGACCAATTGCCTAAGCGCATCGTACCTCCTTTGCGTGTAATGTTTTTTTGTGAATCCATTAAATCTATAACAGGATTACTTGTGTTTTCGTCTATTTCGGTAGAATTGGCGTCTTGGAGTCCCAAAACATTTTGAGCATATTCTATAACAGCCATTTGCATACCGTAACATATGCCTAAAAATGGGATATCATTCTCACGTGCATATTTTATAGTCAATAGCTTTCCTGCTACACCACGTTCACCAAAACCTGGAGCAACAAGTATTCCGTCGAGGTTTTTTAATTTATTTTTGCTGTTATTTGCATTTATTTTGTCCGAATGCAACCATTCGATATTTACTTTTGTTTCGGTGCTAGCTCCTGCATGAATAAACGCTTCAACTATAGATTTATATGCATCGTGCAATGTAACATATTTTCCTACTAAACCAATAGTAACTTCTTGTTTTGGATTTTTCAAACGCGATAAAAAAGCATTCCAAGAGTTTAAAGCAGGTTTATTATTATAAGGTAATTCAAGAGATTTTAACACCACTTTATCTAAACCTTCGTCAAGCATTAAATTTGGCACATCATAAATAGTAGGTGCGTCTATAGATTCAATAACTGCTTCTTGTGCTACATTGGTAAACAATGCTATTTTTTTGCGTAATTCCGCATTAAGATGATGTTCTGTTCTACAAACTAATATATCTGCTTGAATACCACTTTCTAAAAGTGTTTTGACAGAATGTTGTGTTGGTTTTGTTTTTAATTCTCCTGCTGCTGCTAAGAATGGAACTAGCGTTAGGTGGATAATTGTTGTATTCTCTTTGCCCAATTCCCAGCGCATCTGACGTATAGCTTCTACAAATGGTAAGGATTCAATATCGCCAACGGTTCCTCCTATTTCTGTAATGACAATATCATAAAGACCAGAATTACCCAATATCTGGATACGATCTTTTATCTCATTGGTAATATGTGGAATAACTTGTACTGTTTTTCCTAAAAACTCACCTTTTCGTTCCTTCTCTATTACAGCTTGATAGATGCGACCAGAAGTTACATTATTGGCTTGTGATGTTGGCGTGTTGAGAAAACGTTCGTAATGCCCTAAGTCCAAATCAGTTTCCGCACCATCTTCGGTTACGAAACATTCGCCGTGTTCATAAGGGTTGAGTGTTCCTGGGTCAATATTAATGTATGGGTCAAGTTTTTGAATAGTTACGCGGTAACCATTCTCTTGTAGTAACTTAGCTAATGATGCTGCTATTATTCCTTTACCCAAAGAAGAGCTTACACCACCTGTTACAAAAATGTATTTTGCTTTTGTGTCTTTCAAAAAATTATCATTTTAATCAAGGCTCAAAAATACGAATACTAATCTAATTAAGATTAATTAAATTCAAAATATTTTTAATTGATTTAATAAGTGCCTTTTCTTGAAGAATATGATGTAGAATTGCTATTAATTTAGCTTAGCAACCAAAAAGTTTTTTGAGTTCTGTAGCTTCTGAAGGATCCATTTTTCCTGATAAGATAAGACTTAGTTGTTTTCTTCTTAAAGCTGCTTCGAAACGGGCTATCTCTTCTGCTGTTTCTGGTATTAATTCTGGTACTGCTACAGGTGTTCCTGTTTCATCAACAGCTACAAAGGTATAAATACCTTCATTAGCACGTGTGCGCATGCCACTTTCACGGTCTTCCATCCAAACATCTACGTATATTTCCATAGACGTTCTAAAAGCGCGTGATATTTTAGCTTCTACGGTAACAACACTTCCTAACGGTACCGATTTGTTAAAGGCAACATGGTTTACAGAAGCAGTTACTACTATTCTACGCGAATGTCTTCTTGCAGCAATACTAGATGCACGATCCATACGTGCTAAAAGTTCGCCTCCAAATAGGTTGTTTAACGGGTTGGTCTCTCCAGGAAGAACCATATCAGTCATTGTGGTCAAAGACTCTTTAGGTGTTTTTGCTTGCATTTTAGTTGATGTTAATTTGCTTTGATATAAAGCCAAGCTGCTTTTGAAACTGTTTTTTGAAACTTGTGTAGTGTATTGATAGCAGTTTTCTCATCATTAGTGCTATATGCAGCTACTTGATGTAAGCCATATTTGTTTGCACTAGTTATATACGCATCAAGGCCTTTTTCTTTTAAAGTTGCTATGCGTTTTTCGGCGTTGGCTATATTTCTAAATGCGCCAATAATGATACTATATTTAGCATCTATTGGTTTTGATATTTCCTCTTTAACGGGTGTTTTGATGTTTAGTGTTACTTCTGGTATATTTTCATCAGTAACAAATATAGTTGCAGTTTGTATTTTTTTTTCTAATGCAATTTGTTGTTTTGCTACTAATTGCTGTTGTATTTTGTTTTGTCTTGAAATATTGTAGCTGTTTGCTCCCAAAGCAAGTAAACCAAAACCTACAAAAATAGCAGCATATTTTAAATAGGGTTTCGTTTTGTTTTCACTGTTATCAAGTGGTTGATTGGTTTCAATTGTATTAGCGGTAACTGTTTGATTTGTTTGACTAACAATCTGTTTTTGTTGAACAGGCTTAGCTGTTACAGCTTGCAAACCAAAAGCTTTTTTTGCAAAATTTGCACTTGAAATAGGCTCAAATAAAAATTGATTATTGTTTTTATAAATAATACCAACGCCCTCAATACTCAACTTATCACCTTGTTCTAGTAACGTATTCCACTGTTGTACGAGTAATGTAACCTCTTGTTTTATTTCATCGTAGCTTCTTCCTGTCTTGGAAGTGATATGATTGATTAACAAGCCATCATTATTTTTAATCAAACGATTAAAAGTTAAAATGCGTCTAGGAGGAAATGCCAATAGCTTGTTTGTGTCTATTGTAGCAGTTTTTTCTTGGCTAACAAAAGCTCCAAACTGTGGTATAATAACACATTCGTGTTGAAATAAAAGGTCGTTTATGTGTTGTGAAATAATCATATTATTGCAAAAATACAATTAATTAATGGGTTTGAAAAAATATAATTTAAAGTTTTTTTAGACTTAGTGTTTCGCCATCAAACTGAGCGTAGGTATAATGGTTTATCCAATCTCCTGTATTAATATAGGTTGTGTTTTCTTGAAGCTTTATTTTCATAGGTAAATGGCGATGCCCAAAGAGAAAGTAATCATAATGTTTTGTTTCTAATTTTCTTTTGCAGTATTGAACGAGCCATTCTTTATCTTCACCTAAAAAATGAATATCTTCATCGCCAGAAATGAGTTTATTTTTAACAGAAAGGTATTTAGCAAGTCCTACTCCTAAATCGGGGTGAAGCCATTTAAAAAAGAATTTAGCAATTGGGTTAGTAAATACTTTTTTCATTCGCTTGTAGCCTTTGTCATTTGGTCCAAGTCCATCTCCGTGACCTATAAAAAATGTTTTCCCTGAAAAGGTAAATACTTCTGGTTTGAAATAGACTTTGATACCCAATTCTTTTTGAAGGTAATCTTTCATCCATAAGTCATGATTTCCCACAAAAAAATGAATAGTTATACCTTTATCTGATAACTGTGCTAATTTACCAAGTACACGAACGAACCCTTTTGGGACAACTTGTTTGTATTCAAACCAAAAATCAAATAGATCACCAAGAATAAATAATTCTTCCAAATCATTTTCGATACTATCGAGCCAAGCTACAAATTTTTTCTCTCGGACTAAACTTGCTTCTGCTGTTGGAGCGCCAAAATGATGATCGGATGCAAAGTAGATGCTCTTCTTCATTTTTGTTACTCCTTGATAAAATTGAAAGTTATGATACCTTTAGCATTTGGAGCATCTTTGCTTGTGTCGAAAATAGTTGCTTTGGCATATTTTAATGCTGCATCACGAAGACACTGGTCACTTGCCGTTGTTTTGCTATTATTAATAGCAACTTTTATTACTTGTCCATATTCACTTACTATAACATCAACCGCTACAAATCCTCCCGTGATACAAGTATATTTAGGGTCAGGAGCATAATCTTTCGTTCTGTTGTCCAAGTAATATTTTACTTCTGTAAAGTTCTCTTTTGGAGTCTCTTGCTTTGGTTCTTCTTTAGCAATTTCTTCTTTAGGTTTTTTAGGAACTTTCTTAACTGCTGCATCAATATTACGCTCTAGGCTGAATCTTAAGGTAACTTCGTGCGTTCCATTATTATACGCTTTTAGTGCTGTTGTGTTGTATGTATAAGCATAGGCAATAAAAAATTTGTCTGAGGGTTTAATACTTAGCATTGCGCCAACAGATTCTTTGATACGATAGGATAGTCCTGCCTCAAATTTCTCATCATAAATCAAGCTTCCCGAAACATCAACAGATGTTGGAGCACCCTTTGCTATTTTTGCCATTACAGCAGTATTTGCTGTCATGTAACTACCTACATAATACTTTGTTCCTCCTCCTATATAATAATGTCTTGTGCTTTTTCCAACTAACGGTACATTACTATCACTTTCTACCCAAGTGCTTGTTAATAATCTTGGTACTGCTGCTTGCAACCATAGATTTTCATTTCTATAATAGACGCCAACGCCAACATTAGGATTGAATTTGGTTAAACTTCTCGAAAATAAGGGGTCATTTCCTAAAGCTATAGATTCGTAGTCAATATTTAGAATCGATCCTCCAGCTTTTAAACCAAAAAAGAGTGCTTCATCGTTACCAAAAAATTCCAATTTATATGAAAAATCTGCATAAAATTGAGTTTCTTTAATTATAGAAAATTGATCATTGACAATTGATAAACCAACTCCTACAGATTCTGAAAACGGAGAATCGATGTAGAAACTATTAGTGGTAGGAGCTCCATCAAGTCCTAACCATTGTTTTCTAACGTTTGCAGAAAAGTTTGTAAACTCTGTACTTCCTGCGTATGCAGGATTAATGACATGCATATTGTATTTATATAATGAATAATGAGGATCTTCTTGCGCATATAGCGTACAAGTGATAAGAAATAGAATGTAGTATACTGTCTTTTTCAAATGTTCCTATTTAATAATTGATTATTAAAATTCCTTCTATGTCCTCAATGCTATCATCATTAAATTTAAGGATGTAATAATAAGCGCCTACAGGTACTTTTGTGCCTTTTTCATTGAAACCTTCCCAATCATTTTGATAGTTTTTTTGTTCATAAACTACTTTTCCCCAGCGTCCAATAACTGTGAGTACACTATTTGGGTAATTTTGAATATTTGTAATTATCCATTTGTCATTGATGCCATCTCCATTAGGAGAAAAACCAGGAGGAATAACTATTCCTACCATCGCAGGGTCACAAGCATCTCCAATACCATCATTATTGCTATCTAATTGATTTGCATTTGCTGTATTCGGACAGTTATCAACAGCATTTAGCACGCCATCACCATCAATATCATCATCACAAACATCACCGATTCCATCATTATCATTATCTTCTTGTCCTGGATTGGCGACAGTTGGACAATTATCATCAACGTTAAGTATCGTGTCATTATCCAAATCATCATCACA
>JALSVQ010000074.1 GCA_027073495.1 Flavobacteriaceae bacterium
TGATAAAATAACGGTTATTCATACCAATAACGCTGTTGCATTTGTACCAAACGCTTTATTTAATACTGCTAATCTTGCAGATTATCTTAAATTTTCGGTAGATTTAAAACCAAACGACCAAATAGCACATGATGAAGTTGAAGGCTTAGAAGCACAATTAGTCTATCGTCCATTTACTAGTATTAATAATTTTTTTATTGACACTTTTGGAAGTTTTGAAGCCGTACATCATTGTTACCCTTTGGTTAATTTTATTGTGAAACACAATACCGATAGTATTAAAAAATGCTATATCCATTTTAGAGAAGACACTTTTGATTGTTTTATTTTTGAAAAGACTAAAATGATTTTTTATAATAATTTTACTTTTCAAAATGAAGCAGACGTACTCTATTTTTTACTTTTTACCTTTGAACAATTTCAGTTAGATCAAACTATTAACACAATAACTATCAGTGGAAGTACTGCGAGTGAAGCGGTAATAATATCAACTTTAGAAAACTATTTTGAAAAGATAGAACGCTTAAAAACTCCCGTACAACTTGATATTGATAGTACATTGCAAAAACAATTATATCCCATATTATAATGCGAATCATTTCAGGAAAATATAAAGGCAAACGCATCACAGCTCCTAAGAAGTTCCCTGCACGTCCTACCACAGACATGGCAAAAGAAGCTTTGTTTAATATTTTGAATAATGAATTTTATCTAGATGAAGTGCAAGTACTTGATTTGTTTACAGGTATTGGTAGTATTGCTCTTGAGTTTTTGTCACGTGGCGCAACACAAATAACAGCTGTAGATACTCATAATGCAAGCTTGCATTTTGTGCGTAAAATAGCAGCAGAAATGCAAGGCGATATCAGTACTATAAAAAGTGATGTCTATGCTTTTTTAGAAAAAACAACGCTAAAGAGCGATGTTATTTTTGCTGATCCTCCTTATGATTTTGAACATGAACAATTTTTGAAAATACCAAATTTAATTATTGAACGTCAATTACTTAATGAAGATGGACTTTTGATTGTAGAGCATAGTAAATATACCGATTTAAGCATGCATCCAAATTTTGATAAAAGTAAAAAATACGGAAGTTCTGTTTTTTCATTTTTTAAAAATAAAGCAGACCTATAAGCCGGGTTCTGTCGTGTCTTATCATTTATCTAGCACTAAAATTACTCTTAGTGTCCATCTGCCTACCCTCCAACATTGGGCGCACAACCCTTAAAAGTTGGTTTACATGGCATTTCACCTCGTAGAGTTTACCTGGTTTCACTACAGCCGAACTGTACTTGCTTTCTGTTGCACTTGTCCTTCTCAAAAAGAGCGACGGATGTTATCCGCTACGATGTGCTATGGTGCCCGGACTTTCCTCTTTGCATTGCTGCACAGCGATAAGATAGTCTGCTTTAAGGCGCAAAAATAAGGATTAATTCTAAAGACAGCAATACATCTTCAAATTATTAATCAACTTCTTCAAAATCTATATAATCACCCATGTCTTCGGTTTTGGCAGTTTGCTGAGTAGGTTTAGAAACAACAACTGTTTCTCCTTCTTTAACAGAATCAGCTGCTGATTGCGAACTGTTGTTTGCAGCAAAATCACGCATACGTGCTTCCATGTTTTTTTGCACACGTTTCAATATATAAGGCATTA
>JALSVQ010000075.1 GCA_027073495.1 Flavobacteriaceae bacterium
TAGTTTTTACCGTCTGAGGCAGTTGTCAAAAATTCTTTGACAACTGAATTTTCTTTTAACTCTCCATCTTTAAAAATGTTATTTAGGTGGTAACTAATGCTTTGTTTACTTGTGTTAAACAATTCGCCCATACCTTTTTGAGTAAGCCAAACCGTTTCGTCTAAAACGATAACTTCTAAACTCACTTTACCTTGTGGCGAAGTGTAGAGTATAAACTCTGATTGACGTTTCATAATTGTTAATTATTAGTGGTTAGTTGTTAGATTTTTCTTTGTGTTTTTGATTATTGTTGTTACAATTTTAATAACCTCAACTGCATCTTTATTTAAACTATCAAATTGCTCTTTGTTTATATATTCTGTGGCATTCATAAGTTCTAACCAATAAATACTTTCGTTTATTTCTTTTTGTGCTATTGCCATTTTATGGACAAAGTCTTTTTTACTTTCGCTGTGTTCTGCTTCTCGTACCATTGCACCAACACTTGTGCCACTACGTAAAAGTTGCTTACTTAGTACATATTCTTTTTTATCTGATTGCAAATACTTATATAATTTTACAATTCTAATTGCAAATAGAAAACTTTTATCTCTAATATTATTTTTCTTCATTCTTCTATATATTTTCTCAACACTAACCACTAATAACTAACAACTAACCACTCCTAAAACCGCTTCTGCTATCATTGCTTTTTGGTATTCTTGTATTAATGCTATTTCTTTTTCTGCTTTGGTTATGGCTTGGTCTATTTTACTTGTTTCGGTTTTGATGTGGTTGATTATTTGGGTTTGTTCTTCTATTGTTGGCGGAAAAGGCATAACTATATTCTTTAATTTTGAAGAATAAGTATGTACAATTATATCGCCTTTAGAAGTAATGTATTTTTGATATTCAACCATATTAGTATTTTGTGAATAACTGATAAATCTACTATCAAATTCATTCTGTCTAAATATTATTACATCACCACCTGTATAAGCAACTTTATATCCTGTATAAACAATACATTTCCCAATTTCTGCTTTATCTTCACCCGAACCTGTAAAAAGTAAATCACCTTTCATAATTAAAGTTGATTTTTCTGCTGTTTCTTTAGATATTCTGTTGATTAAGTTTTCTACTTCAAATTCATATTTAGTATAAATATCTCCATACAATAATACGTGTTCACCATTTTGGTCTTTTATTAAATCACCTTTAGAAACATTCCCACCCTTAGAAAATTTGCCAAATGAAGCCAATCTCCTCACTTCCCAATGCTCTGGAATATCGCCTAACCAATCAATACCTGTATTTTTAAATTTTACATTTTTATTTAAACCTTTGGTAACTGCATTATCAATAACACTTTGTCTTTGCTCTTTAAGTAGGCTAATAAAGGTTTGTTTTTTGGTGATGAATGTTTTTATTTTTTCTACTTGGCTATCGAGATAATTTGCTATTTTTATTTGTTCTTTATATGGTGGAACAGGTATTTTAATTGCACCAAATTGGTTATTGGTTAATGTAGTACGAACACCTGTACCTTGTGCCATTAAAGACTTATTTATATCTTGTTGTAAAAAGAAATAATAATAGAATTTAGAAAACACATTTTCTTTAGGCATTACATTAGTATAGGAATTTGTAATAATTCCTGTATGATTGCAATAGCCTATTATTCTTGGTGTAACATCCATATCATAAAGGCAGCAAACAATACTATTAGGGTATATTACTTGATACTTATCCATAGATAGAGAATACTTTCCACCGCCATCCATATTACGAATAATTACACCACTACCTTTAATTGATAGAGATAGTACTTTGTAATCTTTAAAATTTTCTCCAACAATTTCATCAGCAAAGTCAAAATAACTTTTAACTCTTCCCAATTTCCAATGTAGAGGTATTTCGGGCATCCAAATAATACCTGTTTTCTGATATGTTTTTTCTGCTATCATACTACTTCTACAATTTCTTTTAATAAATGCTCTGTTTCTTGCTCAATAGCCATAATGTCTTTTGTAATATCTGATAAGGCTCTTGGTGCTTGGTATTTATAAAAATACTTAGCAAAGTTTATTTCGTACCCTATTTTGGTTTCTTTTTTGTTGTACCAAGCATTAGGAACAAATGGTATTACTTCTTTTTGGAAGAAAGTGTCTATATCTTCTTTTAGCGGTATGTTTTCTTTGTCTTTTTTTGAGTTTTTATCGATTAGTTGTGTATGGTTGGTATAATTGCCTTTTGTTTTTTTATACTCCGTTAATTTTTTAAATACTGGTTTTGCTTTGTCATTATCTTTGGTAAAAGTCATTAAAATGTCTCTTAGCGTTTTTTCAATAAAACCTATTTTTTCAACCTTTAGATGGTTGGCAAAATCAATTAAACACTTATTAAAATCAAGATGTTCTTCATTGCCAAAGAAATTAGCAATTTCATCTAAATTGAAGTCTGCAATATCTAAAATGTCTTGTAAATAATCAACTTTACCGCTTTCAATTAAAGATTTGCAATTTACAACAGATACTTGCAAAGGTTGATGTACCGTTATTTGACTATAACCAAAATCATCATTATCTAATATGATAGAATTCTCGTTTCCTTTAAAATCTAAAAACAATTTGGTAATGGTTTCTATGTGGTTGGTTTTAAATTCTACTCGTTTTTTACCCAAAGGTTTACGCATTTTACTGTAAAAGGCTTCACTGGTAACATTAATTAATTGTAGTTTTCCTTTACGGTCTTTCGCTTTTTTATTGGTTAATACAAATACATAGGTTGGTATGCCTGTATTGTAAAACATATCGTTTGGTAAGGCTATAATGGCTTCTAATAAATCGTTTTGAAACAAGTGCTTTCTTATTTGACTTTCGCCTTGACCTGCATCACCTGTAAATAGGGCAGAACCGTTATGAATTGTTGCTGCTCTACTACCTAAAGGACTATTGGTTTTTAGTTTGGCTACCATATTCATAAGGAATAGTAACTGACCGTCATTTACTCTTGGTACACCTATTGTAAATCTGCTGTCTATTATTTCTTTGCCATCTACAATGCTTGGTTTGTCAATTTTCCAAGTTTTACCGTAAGGTGGATTAGAGAGCATAAAATCAAACTGAATGTTTGGAAATCCGTCTTTACTTAATGTAGAACCGTAAGCAATTTTCTCTGGGTCTTCCTCTTTTATTAGCATATCTGCTTTACAAATAGCATAGGTTTCGGGATTTACTTCTTGTCCATATAAATGAAAGGTTGCTTTAGGGTTTATTTGCTTTGCAAAATGTTCTGCTTCTGTAAGCATACCACCACTACCGCAGGCAGGGTCGTAAATTAAATATGTACCGTCTTTTATTTTTCCTTTTATAGGTTCAAAAATAAGATGGGTCATTAATTGTATTATTTCTCTTGGTGTAAAGTGTTCTCCTGCTTCTTCATTATTTTCTTCATTGAACTTTCGTATCAATTCTTCAAATACATAACCCATTCCTAAATTAGACAAACCATCTAAAACAGTATTGCCGTCTTTATCTGTTGTAGGTTCTGGGCTTACATTAATATCACTTGAACAAAACTTTTCAATTAATGCAAATGTAATATCTCCTTCTTCTAATGTTTCTAATTGATTACGTAATTTAAACTTGCTGATAATATCTTGTACATTGGTACTAAAACCATCTAAATAGGCTTCTAAATTCTGACGGATATTACTTGGTTCGTTTAGTAATTTCTTAAAAGTATAATTTGATGTATTGTAAAACACATAACCACTCGTTCTGCTCAATTGAGGTGCTTGGTTATCTATTTTCATATCGTTTAGTTTTTGGTGCATTTCTAAAACCTTGTCTTTGGTAGGTTCTAAAATAGCATCTAAACGCCTTAATACTGTAAATGGTAATATTATATCTCTGTATTTACCTCTTGTGTAAACGTCTCTTAAAACATCATCTGCAATGCTCCAAATAAAATTTACAATGGCTTTATGTTGTGTGTGGTTCATTCTTAATTATTAGTTATTAATGGTTAATTATTAATGTTGGCTTTGGTTGTTTTAATGATGCTTGTGATTAGTTTTATTATTTCAACTGCATCTTTATTTATACTTTCAAACTGCTTCATATCTATATATTCCGTTTCATTTAGTAGTTCGAGCCAATATATTGTTTCGTTTATTTCTTTTTGTGCTATTGCCATTTTATGGGCAAAGTCTTTTTTACTTTCGCTATGTTCTGCTTCTCGCACCATTGCACCAACACTTGTTCCACTTCTTAATAGTTGTTTGCTAAGTATATATTCTTTTTTCTGTTCTGTTAAGAATTGATACATTTTAACAATTCTAATAGCAAATGCAAAACTTTTACTTTTTATTATATTCTCTTTCATCTCATTAACAATTTATAATTAACCATTAATCATTGATTTTATTTCTTTTTCAGCAATATTAAGGGCTTGGATTGCTTGTTCTTCATTTTCTACTAACAAGAATACTTTATCTGCTAACCATAATGACATAAGTTCGTTATAGTCAATATTGAATATTTTGGCTAATTGTTTTACGTGTTCTTTTTTGGCTATTTTTTCGCCTCTTTCAATCTTACTTAAAAACCCTGTATCAATATCTAATTGAGCCGATAAATGCCTTAATAACATTTCTTGCTCTTCCCTTTTTGTACGAATTAAGTCTCCGAATTTATTCATCACCTATATATTTGTTCTGTTTTGAGTTGTCAATAAAGAACAAATGTACGGAAAACAAATGAAAAACAAACAAGTTTAAATGTGAAAAGTGCAAAGTTTGCAAAACTTTAAACACTTACCTTTTGGTAATGTCCAAAACTTGGTTGTGTAAGTAAGGTATTTATTAGGTTTTTAAGTAATTCATCAACTGAACGAGATTTGAGTTTGTATTGTTTGCCTAATTGTACCGCTTCATCACGTTTAAAGTTTTTAGGCAAAGCCTCAAAAAACTTCTTCTTATTACTTCTACCTTTAAATACTCCTGTTTCTTCTTTCTTGGGTAGATTGTGATACATTAGTAAACTGTGTTGTAGATATACGTTTGCTATGTGTAAAGCCATTTCAAAATCTTCATCTGTACAAATTACTTCTTCTGACAAATCGCCATTTTCAAACTTGCGAAGTGCTGTAAAAATCATAGTAATACGATACAGAATAAGGACTAATCTTTTTACAACACTACCTGCATCTTCACCTGTGAAGATAGTTACTTCCTTTAACCATTGACTACCTGTAAGGTTTATTGTTTCCCATTGCTCTCTTGTTAATTTAATAACAGTTTTTTGTGTTTGTAGAAAATCAATAAGTTGTAAAACTATATTGGACAATTCTTTGAAATGGTCGTTTAGATTGATAGTATTACCGTAAGGTGATACGTCTTGCCATTTTTGCTCCACTTTAAAAGAGTAGAATAGAAACCTACTAAATAAACCATCTTCAGCACTTGAAATAATATTAGCAACTTGCCCTGGTGTACCTGAAAGAGCAACAGACAATTTAGGCTCTTTTATAATAATATATTCGTTATCTGTTTTTCTTGATACGCTTATCGTTTCGTGATGAAATGATTTTCTAAGCATATCAGAATATCCTCCCCAATCTTGTTTGAAAACTGAACCCATACTATCGGCTTCTGTTTCACAAATAATACCTTTAGCATCATTTTGTTGAATGTGTTTTAATATTGCTGCATACGAAGTATTTGCAGGAATAAAAACAACTTTAAAAGGTGGTTTGTCGGGTTCTTCTATTACTGTTTCATCTGTTTTTTTACGGTTTCTTATGGCTGTTTTGTATTCGGCTAATTCTGCTTCATACATTTGTTTTTCTTTGTTACTTTCTTCTAACATTCGGTCTTGATATGGGTCTGCCAAAACTTTAGCAAATTTTAAAGCACCTTTTCCACTTGCTGCGGGTGCTATAATAAATGAAAACAAATTAGGATAAACAGTTTCTTGTCTATAAACTCCTTCAACATTAGGTAAACAACCACTTAAAATAGTTAATGCACCTGTAAAGAAAACGTCTCTTTCTCTATCATCATTAAATGCTCTTGTACCTTCTTTTAATATCTCTGGTAGGTTTTCAAATAAGCCTTCATCAAATGTTGGTGTATTTTTTAGATAATCTTCTGTTGGTTGATCTGTTGGTTGGTGTTGTATTGCATTGCTACTTGTTGCAATGGGTTTGTTTTTAGTGTAATTTTGATATTCTGCAAATTGGTTGCTATTGTTTTGATAAGCACTTTTTACAGATGCTTTTAACTCACTTTCTTTTAGGTCGTATGTATTTGATATGAGATGCAAAGCATCATCATATATAATGCCTCTCCTGTTGCAATTACAAGCCAATTGATATATGTAGTTATTTCGATTACCTTTATAATAACTCGCTTTGTTTTCTGTGAATTGGATACATTGTTGAAATATATCTGTATGTTGTATAATATCATTGTTTACTGTTTTAGATGGTGTTGATTTAGATTTGATTTCTTGCTGAACTTGTTCCTCAGTATTTACTATGAATTTTTGACTGTTTATATTTCTGTAGCCGTTAGGATCATCAGAAACAAAACACAAACGAGTTATGTCCTTGCATTTTGGGTCTGCTTCAATACCTATTGCCTTTTCATAATGTTTTTGTACTTGTAGATATGCCGTTTTGTGATATTCTACGCCTGTATTTATTTCAATAAATACTTTTAGGCCATTACCACTTGGGCTTGTGAAACAAGCAAAAGTGTAAGGAATATTATTTATAATTTCCTTTGCCTTTTCTAATTCGTCTGGATAGAGTTTATCAAAGTCAAGATGTACAAAACCACTATACATTTTTAAGTATTCCATTTTTCTACCACCTTCAAATATTCCTGATGGTGTGAATGCAGGTAATGATTTTTTTAAATTATCTACTCTGTTGTCTTTTCCCATACCTATTGCCATACGAATAGGACTGATTAGGTCTTTATATTTGCCCTCTACAATGTCTTTAGTAATTAGTAATAAAGACTTTGTTTCAATGGGTTGATTAAAGTTTTTGAATATTGTTGATGATGCCATAATTTCTGTTGATTTATTTCCCATTGGAAGGTGTTTTAAAATTCTTGTTTAATAGTATTAGAATATCTGAAAGTCGATAGTAAATTTTGTAACCAATTTGACAATAGCCAATTAGTCCACTATCTCGCCAATGTTGGGCGGTTCGTTTACTGATATTCATAATTTGCAGGAACTCCTGTGTGTCAAAAAAGACTTGGTCAGGGTTTGTTCTTTGCTTGTCTTTAAGCATAAGAAGTAAATCGTCTAAGCGTTCTTCTATTTGCTCTAACTTTTCGTCTAAAGGATGATAGTAGCCCATAATTATCTTCTTTTGTTTTGAATTACATAATTAGCGGCTGCCATCTCGATTTCGGCATCAGTAGATTGTCGGTTACGCTGTAACCAAATATCTAATTCCTTTCTATTAAAATAGAGTTTTTTACCCTGTGGGCAGAAATGTGGGATTTTCTTCTGACTTGTAAGTTTATATAAGTGAGAAGCACTTATATCTAAATACCCACAAGTATCATTGAAGTTGAGGACTTCTTTTTTTAAGAGGTTTTGTTCCTCTAACTTTCTGTCTAATTGAGAAAGTTTTTCTAAAATTAAATTTTCGTTGTTCATTACGTTACGATTTTAAATGTTATACAATAAATTCTACTGCAAACATATTTCGTAACGTGCTGAAAATCATTGATATATTAATATCTCAATGAGGTATCTCAATCATCTCAATGTTCTTTATTTCATTTGATTGATAATGTTGTTAATACTTGCTCTATTATCATCATAATCTTCCGATGTACTCGAATATATGGTTTGTGCTTTTAATGGTTTTTCGGGATGGTCTTTACTATAGAATAATTTACTTTTTTCCATTTGTGTAGCATTGAATTTTTTAAAATATACTTTAATACTTTCTATAAAATACTTAAAAACTAATGTTTGACAGTTAAGATAAATTTTAGGACTGTCTTCTGTTAAATTCTTAGAGGTTAAAACTTCAAATAATTGTTTCTCTGTTGTTGGGTCTTTTATAAAATCAAATTGTAATGTTAATTGATTAATTACTGATTTTAGTTTGTTTTCATCTCCTTTAAACTTAAAAGTAAAAGCATCTGGAATATCTAATTTTTGAGTAATTATATTCTTTGATACTTGTGTAGATAGGTTACTAATTTCACACAATAATGACCTTTCTTCATAATATTTTTCTTTCTCTGGAACATCAATTTTTAAATATTCGCTAAAGATTTGATATTTGTCTGATGGAATACCACTTAAATAATGAGGGTATAATAATTCTATTTCAAGTAATAATCGGATAGTATTGCTTTGCAATACTGATATTATATTTTTAGATGTTTCATCTTGTTCTTTTATAATGCTTTGGTTTTCGCCTATAATTGATAATAAAGAAACAATATTTGATTTTATCGAATTAATGATATACTTTCTATCAATATCTTTAATATCTCTTAGAATGGCTTGTAACACATTGTTTGATATTCGTGTAACTTCATTCTTTATTAATGCAAAATAAAACCGTTCTATTGGGTTTGTTGCTGTTTGTTGAGGTTGTAGTGTAACCAAAGGCTCTTTAATCTGTTGGTTTATTTTTGATGATGGTTGTTTTAAATAGATCGTTAGACTATCATCTTTAAATAATACCTTTTCATTAATATAAATACCTTTGAGTAAATTATAATATTCATCTATCCCTTTATTGGGATTTAAAAATTGAGGTGTCAAATTATTACTAAAGAATTTAGTATTTTGATTTCTTGATAACCAAGGACGTAATTGTCCTAAAAGTATGCTTCTTAATATTATAAGTTCCATAATTATAAGTCTAAAATGATTTTATCTGCTGCTTCTATTTTCTTTGCATCTATTACTTTGGCATATATCTGTGTAGTTTTTAATTCTCTATGACCTAAAAGTTTTGATACTGTATAAATATCTGTACCTAAAGACAACTGTAGCGTAGCGTAAGTGTGTCTTGCACAATGAAAAGTAATATTTTTTGTAATACCTGCTTTCATCACCCATTGTAATAATTTTACATTATGCCAAGCACTATATTTTAAACCTACAAAAACTCTTTCGTCTGGGTCTTTTTCTTCTCCAAGCATATCTCTTGCTTGTTGTGAAATGGGTTGTGTTTCTGCCCCTTTGGTTTTCTTTTGACGGAAACGGATATGATTACCTAAATGCTCTGAAAATTGAACCTCTGACCAAACTAACTTATTTATATCTGACCACCTTAAACCTGTAAGACAAGAAAATAAAAACGCAGTTTTTAGTGGTTTGAAATCACAATCTACTTTAGTAATGGCTTGTAATTCTTCTAATGATAAATATTCTCTTTGTGGTTCTCCTTGTTTGAATGATTTCACTTGCTCTGATGGATTGTATTTCATTATCCCATCACGAACGGCTTGTTTTAATGCTGCTCTTAATTTATTGAAGTAAGAATACTTTGAATTTTGAGAAAGTGGTTTGCCACCTTTTAAACAGGCTTCTTTATCAAGATAATCTCTAAAACCCTGAACCCAATCTTTGTTTACTCTATTAAATGTAATATCATTAGGACAATATTTTCTTAAATGCTTACCAACACTATCCCAATTACCATAATTACCTTTACTATCTTTTCTCAATTCAGTAAGCGTATCAAAGTATAACAAAAAATTACCCTTTAGTTTTTCGCTATCTTGAAAATCATAAATACTATTGTGAATTTCTAAATGTCTTTTTGCTCTTATACTTTCTGCTAATTGTAATATCTTTTTGTTGTCATCTTTTTGTTGTCTGGTCAAACTTCCTCTTTCGGGTTCAGCCATAAGATATAATTGTAGATATTCGTATTGTCTTTTCCCTTTACTATAATAGTCAAGGTATAAACTTATTTTCTTTCCTTTTTTTCTTTGCCGTAATGTAACTTTCATATTGTGCCGTATTTTTAGTTGAATAAATTGTCGATTTGATTTCTTGCCATTATTTTCTTCCTGCCGATTTGCTTAACTGTTAATTGACCTCTTTTTACCATTCTTTGAATAGTCCATCTACTAACACCTAAAAGTTGTGACACTTCAGAAATACTCAAAAACTCTTTTTGTGAAATATTTTGAGGTGTGATGATATTGATAGTTTGCAAAGTTTGCAGACTTTCTTTTGTATCATCTATTGCGTTTTGTATTTTTTCATCACGTTTACGTTTCTTGTATGCTTTTTTAGCACAAGAATTACCACAGTATTTAGTTACTGTAGTTTTTGCAATAAATGTCTTTCCACAAAATTGACAAGTTTTCGGTATTTGTATATTACTACTCATAGGTTGCATTATGTAGCCTTATGGGTCAATGTATAGCGTTATGGTGCATCATTTCCCTTTGGTTTGTTGCCATTGAAAATGGGCAACAAATTAACAGTTAAGACAACAACTGAACAACAAATATACGAAATAAAGAGATAATGGGCAACAAATAAGAGTAAGTAATTACTAACAAAGTCAATAAAAGTAAGATGTTAACAAATAAAAGAAAGATAATTACTTCCCGATACAGAAATTAGCAAAAATATTGCCAAGCAAATCTTCGGTGGTTACTTCGCCAGAAATAAGACCCAAATGGTGTAAAGCATTACGAATGTCTGTAGCAAATAGATCAGAAGAAATATTTTGATCAATGGCAGATTGTACATCTTTAAGTGCTATTAATGCATTGTTCAACGCTTCAAAATGACGCGAATTACTCACTATAGTTTGGTTATTGCTCAATGCACCAATATTGGCAAGCTTAGTCAGTGCCGCTTTTAGTTGATTGATACCTGTTTTTTCTTTAGAAGAAATAAAAATAGTATTTGATTTGAGATATGTTGTATGGAGTTTTTCCAAAGCTTCATTACTTAATAAATCTACTTTATTAAGTAGCGTTAGTATCTTCTTATCAGGATATTTTTCTTGTAATTCATCAAATTGTTTGGCTTCTTGTTCCTTACTAGCATCTATTAACAACAAGACCAACTGTGCTTTTTCTATATTTTCAAAGGTTTTTTTAATACCAATATTTTCTACAAAATCAGTAGTTTCACGTATTCCTGCAGTATCTATAAATCTAAAATTAACACCATTGATTGTCAATTCGTCTTCTATAGCATCTCGCGTTGTACCAGCAATATTACTTACAATGGCTCTTTCTTCGTTTAACAGAGCATTCAAAAGGGTTGATTTTCCTACATTTGGCTCACCAACTATAGCAACAGGTATTCCGTTTTTTAGCACATTACCAATTGCAAAACTATCTATAAGACGTTTTAAAACAGTGACTATTTTAGTTACTAAATTGGTGAATTGTGTTTTGTCAGCAAATTGAACATCTTCTTCGGCAAAATCGAGTTCAAGCTCTATCAAACTCGCAAAATTGAGCAATTCTTGACGTAAGGTTTGTATTTCGTTGGCAAAACCACCACGCATTTGTTGCAAGGCTATTTGGTGCGATGCTTCACTATCACTAGCTATTAAATCTGCTACAGATTCCGCTTGACTTAAGTCCATTTTCCCATTGAGAAAAGCACGTAAGGTAAACTCGCCTGCATTGGCATTTCTACATCCATTTTTTAAAAATAACTGAATGATTTCTTGTTGAATATAAACCGAACCGTGGCAGTTTATCTCCACCACATCTTCTCCTGTGTACGATTTTGGGTTTTTAAAAATAGACACTAAAACTTCATCAAGAATTCTGTCATTATCAATAATATTACCAAGATGAATTGTATGTGATTTTGTTTTAGACAAATCTTTAGTGCTAAATTTAGATTTAAAATGCTTGTTAACAATAGTAATAGCTTCATTGCCAGAAATTCGTATAATGGCAACTGCACCAACACCTGAGGCAGTGGTTAAAGCTATAATTGTATCGTCGTTATGCTTTGGCATAGTTTATGTATATAAATTTAATGCAAAGATATACATTTTGATTGGTATTAATATAAATCATAATTACTACCTTTGCTCTAGATAGCAAATATTAATTAAGTAAATATAGATAACATGAAAAAAAGATTTAAAACAATAAGTTTAACCTTAGGATTATTGGCACTAACAGCTGTACAAGCACAAGATGTAACGGAAACTGTAAAAAACGACACCATTACACTTGTTAATGAACCTGTAATTATTAACACGAAAGATTCCGATGCTGAAGAAGCAAAAACAAACCTTGAAAAACCAACAGTATTAGAAAAACCAACTGAAGAAAATAGTGCTGAAAAAGAAGAAGAAGCACGCGTAACTGCTGAAAAAGCTAAAGAAGAAAAGAAAAAAGCTAAAGAAGCACGCGTAGCTGCTGAAAAACCAACTGAAGAAAATAGTGCTGAAAAAGAAGAAGAAGCACGCGTAGCTGCTGAAAAAGCTAAAGAAGAAAAGAAAGAAGAAAAAGAAGCCGCTCGTAAAACTAAAGCATTAGCACAAGCCCAAAAAGATGCGGAAAAAGCCCGTAAAACAGCAGAGAAAGAAGCTAAAAAAGCAGGAAAACAAGCAGAAAAAGCACGTAAAGCTACAGAGAAGGAATTGGCAAGAGCAGAGAAAGAAAGAAAAAAAGCAGCTAAAGCAGCTGAAAAATTAGCTAAAGCTAAAGCACATTATGCTGATGCGCAAGAGAAGTTAGTGAAACTGAATATGAAATTGAAAAAAGCACAGCAAAAATTGAAAACGCAGACTGCAAAAGGTAAATTATCTCCTAATGCTATTCAGAAAAAAGAAAAAGGAATATTAGGTATCAAAAATGCTATCGAAAAACAAAAATTGAAGATTGAAAAATTAAAGATGAAAATATAAGTTTTTATAAAACTCTACTTTTGTAGGTAAAATTTAAAATGAACCAAAAAAAGGCTTTAGTATTTACTAAAGCCTTTTTTGTTATTACTATTATGTAAAAGTATATTTGTATAAAATACAAATTCTTTACAACTACAATCCAAGAGTCTCAACGCCTTGTTCAAAGATGATATCTACTGGAATGTGTTTTTCGCTAAGACGATCTAAATCTTTTTGTAATTGTGCTGGAATTATCCCTTTGTCTTTTACAAGTTGTGCTACAGCATCAAAGTTACCATCGCCTTGTAAGGTTAGAATAAGACTAGACAAGTCATTCATAGCTTGTGTTATTTTTTCGTAATTCAAAGTATAAGTTCCTTTATCATTGCGTATAAAAGCTCCTTTTTCTTTAAAATAATTAAAACGTACCATATTGGCAATTCCGTGAGAATCTGCAGCGCCAAAACGTACCGAACGGAAAATACTTGCCATAAAAGTAGTCATATAGTCTTTCATATCGCCACCAAGTTCCCCTTTTTTATGCAATTGCATTACCATATATAGCCCAAGGATATCTGCTTTTCCTTCTTCCAATGCAGAAGCATATTTTTGCAAACTTTTTCGTACGGTACCTTTACCATTTATGGTGTTTTTAATACCTAAACCATGTGCCACTTCGTGAAACATTGTGTTTGCAAAAAAGGCATCAAAAGTGATGTGTTTACGTTGCGATGGATCTATTAATTCATCCGCTATTGGCACTAATATTTTATCAAATTTGGCTTGCATTACATTTTTAAGTTGTAGTCTTCGTGTTCCTTTTTTGAGTTGAACACGTTCATCATTTGGTAAGTTTATTGCTATTGTTTTTCCACCACAATTGGCTTCACCACTATAATAAATAGCATCGTAAGCATTCAAATCTGATTTTGTCCCTGGCTTTTCTTGCTTGTATTTAGCAGCTACAGGCAAACCACGTTGCAATTCTGGAAGAAAGCTCACAAAATGAGCTAGTTTTTTACTCCATTCCATATCTTTAACAAGCACATAACCTTCGTGAGCTGCTTTATAACCAAAAAGTTGATCTTCATAAGTTTCTATAGGTCCTATTACCACATCCAGATGATTGGTTTTCATATCCATCCAAAGGGCATCACTATTATAGTAATCATCATCGAGCAATCCTTTAGCACGTGCCAAAAGATAGTTTTTTAAACCGCTGTTTTCTGCAAAGGCAGCAGCTTGCATAAGGTATGAAGATGTTTTCATCAATTCAGTACGAAATTTATCTCTAAAACCTACAGCTACCAACTCGCCTTTATCATTGCGCTCTATAAATGTATATAACGAGTCTTTACCAACTAGATTTGATTTTTCAAATTCTTCTTTGGTCATATCTTTTGGGTAGTAGTTTGCTCCAGCAGGTTTTTCCCCAAAAGAGGCTAGTATTGGTTTATTGTCATCCATTCTATCCCAAGGACCATAGTTTAAGGCTACAAAATCGCGTGTATTAGCTTCTTTTATTTGACTTAACAAAGCATCTTTATCTCCATAAGCTTCATACCAAAACAAATCATCCATAGTTTGTACAGCTTTGATAAGCAACGGAATCATTTTTTTCTCTTTGGCGGTAAGCTTAGACAAATCTGTAGTTAATGGTACTTTGGCATATTGGTTGAGTTTTGCTTTCATTTTGCTAGCATCTGTTTTTGAAATGTCTATGGTAGTCACTTGTTTTTTTGGTTCTTGCTTTGTTTTTTCTGTGCAAGAAACGAGTAAGCCTAATGTCAATACGGCAAGGAATATTTTTTTCATAAAATAATTATTTTTAAGTATAATGCAATATTACGTATTTTTTACAAAAGTATACTGTTGTTTGATAAAAGACTATAGATCGCTTCACTATAATATAAAAATGATCTTAAACGGGAAAATAATACTAATGAATTAAACCACTTCTACTTGAACACTTGAAGTATCTAAATCTAAAAAGAGTAATAATTTTGCGGTTACATTATAATTCATTAGCTTCAAAACTCGCTCATACTCATTAAGTTGTGTTTTATAAGCCGCTTTTGATTCTCCTGTTTTATAATCTATAATCACCACATCTTTAGCATTGAGAAAAACCAAACGGTCTATTATAATGGTGTACTTTTGAAGCATGCCACTTGGTACATTTATTTCGCATTCATTACGCACTTTCAGATTGGGGTGATAGTAAGCTGCAAGTTGAGGATGCTGTACCATTTTTTCTAGCAATGTTATTATTTTTTCTTCAGCTAATTCCAATCCTTGATTTGCAAATTTTTGTACCGTTTGTTTGATATCATCTAGCGTATAGACTTCTTCCAGTATTTTGTGAATAAGATTTCCAAAATCTATAGCTTCTCCTTGCTTAGTGTTCCACAGTTGCGAATCTTTAGTAATGGTTTTAAGAAGTGGCTCTCCTCTTGAATTATTTAGCAACTGCCAAGGCTGTATTATTGTCTCAGTCAAATCTATATTAGTTATACGTTTACGTTTGTTTTTACCGCGTTTAATGTGCAATTCGCCAAAATGAAAATGCGATGTTTCAGCATCCCATTTGCCTTTATGTTCCAAAAACATTCTAAAAAATTCTGCATAAGTAGTTTTGGGTGTATCTTTCGATAAATGTTTTTCAGCTGCCAAAATATAAAGCTGTTCTACAGGTCTTGTGAGCGTAACATAAAGTAAGTTAATAGCATCGAGTTCCAGTGCTTCACGATATGCAAACCATTTTTGTTGTGCCTCAAAATCGAGATGTTCCAAACTCTTTACATCAGAAAAACGCAGATTTTCAAAGCCTTCTAAGGCATCATTTGCTGTATTGAGCCAAACGTATTGGTTTTGATCTTTGTAGATATCACTATCTGCATAAGGAAAAATCACCACTGGAAATTCGAGCCCTTTAGATTTGTGTATCGTCATTATTTGAATGGCATTTTGCCCCTCTGGCAGGTCAATACTCAAGCTGTCTTTACGCTCTTCCCAATAGTTTAAAAATGCCAGCCAACTGGATTGATAGCGTTGGGTAAATTCAAAAATTAAATCTAGAAAATACTGTACATAAACATCATTTTTTTGATCCAAACCAAATTCATGTACCATATACGATGCACCATCAAAAAGCCCAAAAGTTTTAAATAATGCATTATCAAAAGCAACATCAAAGCTATTTAAAACTTCAAAAAAATCTTTATCTTTTCCTATAAACTGACTATAGAATTTGTGGCGATCATCAAACTGAGATTGCAAAGCAAAAAACTGCTCTAAAAATGCAATTTGTGCTTCTTGGTTTTTTGAATTAATACTTAAGCGTATTAAAGCAATTAGCAATTTTATTTTATCATTATTAACTAAGAGCAAGGTCTGTGATGAGATAATGGGAACACCGTTTTCGGTAAGAAACTGTGCAATGACAATACCTTGTTTATTATTTCGTGTAAGGATGGCAATATCGCCATATTCAAAATCGCAACGTTGTGCTTGGCGTATATTTTTTAAAATTGCTTTTGCATAAGTTTCATCCAGCATTGTTGCATTATTACCTGCTACAAAATCAATAGCTACATAACCGCCTTTTTGAGTATTGCAAGCTTGTTTATTACCTTCTTCATAAATTTTTTGATGAGTTTTATTAGAAAAAGCAGTTTTAATAAAGTTAAAAAAGGCATTGGTAAAGGTGACAATAGTATCAAAACTTCGGTAATTAGTTTTTAGATTTTGTACAACTTTATCAATAAAAAAAGGGTTTTCATCTAAGGCTAAATCTATAAATTGTGATGCTTTTCCTCCACGAAAACGATATATTGCTTGCTTAGCATCTCCTACCAATAGGAGTGTTCCCGATTGGTTTGGCGCATATTCACTTTGCAATGCGTCTTGTATTAACGGAATTAAGTTTTGCCATTGCAGTTCAGATGTATCTTGAAATTCATCAATAAAAAAGTGATGATACTTAGCTCCTATCCGTTCATAAATATAAGGCGCTGCTTCGTTCTTGATCGCTTTGCTTACTAAAGTATTAAATTCTGCTAGCAAAAGCATATTATTACTTTCTTTTAACTGCACATATTCTTTTTGAATCTCATTAATAACAGTGAGTGGCGTTACTTCTTTGAGTAGATTTTTGTATTTTTTGTATTGAAAATAATTTTCTTTTGTTTTTTTATGCAATTGCGCCAATGCAGGTGTTATTCGTTCGATTGCAGCTGCTGCTGCTGCTCCCCTTTTTTTAGGATATAATTTTTTTCCATCCATCAAGTGATTCGCAAAGGTGTCTTTGTTGACTATTGTACGCTTAGCAATATTTTTAAAAAAAGTAGCAGGAGAGCTTACCATATCTGAAGTTTCGATACCATTATCCGCTAATAATTGGTAAAACTGATTGTAATTTTCATTCAATACTGTATCGTAATCGGCAATTTTTTGATACAATGCCTGCTGCAATGACACAAAATCATGAATAGATTTACCTTTAAACGATTGGACAAAAGGACTGTCATTTTCTTGAAATAATAATTGGGCTGCACGATACAACTCCCTACTAATATCCCAACTTTTATCATCAGAAGCTTTATCTAGCGCATAATTTACTATGGCTTTGTCCAAACGTTTGTCTGAACCAACTTTGCTCAGCAGAGCATCAACACTTTCTTGTGCGATTTTAGAAGCATCTATTTCCAATTCAAAATTGACAGGAAGATCCATATCATGCGCAAAAGATTTGACCAGTTTATGTGTAAATTTGTCAATGGTCATAATAGCAAAAGCACTGTAGTTGTGTAAAATACCTTGCAAAGCGTTTTTAGCTCGTTTTTGTATTAAAGTAGCATCGACTGCAAGTTCAGTCTGTAAGTCATTAAAAAAATCGGCTTCAACATCTTTAGCAAATTGATCTAAATAACCCAAAATACGAAGCTTCATTTCTGCAGCAGCTTTATTGGTAAAGGTAATTGCTAAAATTTCTTTAAATTTTAATGGATTATCTGTTGCTACCAAGAGCTTAATATATTCTTTGGAAAGATTGTACGTCTTCCCTGCTCCTGCTGAAGCATTATAGATAGTAAAATGTGCTGTCTCCATATGATAAAATAATGCTAAAGATAAAATTATTAAATGAAACTATAAATAATATTGATTGATAAAATATAAAAAAACAATATATTTGAGCTACTTTTATAATCTAATAATTAAAAACAATAAAATTATGTCTTTCAAATTACCTGAATTACCTTACGGATATGATGCATTAGAGCCTCATATTGATACACAAACAATGACTGTTCACCACACAAAACACCACAATGGCTATACTAACAATTTAAACAATGCTATTGCTGGAACTGCATTAGATGGAAAAACTATTGAAGCTATTCTTGCAGATTTAGATATGAGCAACGGCGCTGTGCGAAATAATGGTGGTGGATACTACAACCACTGTTTGTTTTGGGAAGTGATGAGTCCTAATGGCGGTGGAGAACCAAAAGGTGCATTAGCTGATGCTATTAAAGCTACTTTTGGGTCGTTTGCTGAGTTCAAAGCCTTATTTGCTAAAGCAGGTGCTACACAGTTTGGTTCTGGATGGGCTTGGCTTGTAGTAAACGGTGGAAAACTAGAAGTTTGCAGCACACCAAACCAAGATAATCCATTGATGCCTGGTGTTTGTAATGGCGGAACTCCAATCTTAGGAATGGATGTTTGGGAACACGCTTACTATTTAAAATTTCAAAATAGAAGAGCTGACTATATTGATGCCTTTTTTAGTGTAATCAATTGGGATAAAGTTGCAGAAAATTTTGAAGCTGCGAAGTAATACTTTTAGATAGTATTTATAAAACAAAAACCTCAAGTTAACTTGAGGTTTTTTGTTTAAAATAATTTTCCACTCAGGAAAATAAATATGAATATCACTATTAATATCGCTACAAAAAACAAAATGTCAAATATTTTATTTCCTTCTTTCTCATTTACTGAAATTTCGGGTGTTTTTGGTATTGAAACCTGATTTTCTTCTGGACTTATATCTAACTCCTGATCTTCAACATTAGGAAAAAACCGTTTTATTTCCCGCTTAGTTTCTTCGGTATAACAATTTGCGTCAAACCATACGTATGTTCTGCTATTTAATCTGTAAAATGATTTTGGTAATATGCTTATTTGGTTGTAACTAATATCAAAATTATCTAGCATCCTAAGATTACCTATATTTCTAGGTAATTCTTTAATGTTATTTTCACTGACTATAAAATTCTTTAACTTTCTTAAATTACAAATTGATTCTGGCAGGTATTTAATCTTGTTTACTCCAAAATTAATCTGTTCCAAATTGCTAAGATTTCCAACTCTATCTCCATAGACTTATCCGATATCTGTATATTTTCTTGTGAGTTGTTTGTTAGTAAAATAGTTACAGGCATAGCCTTCATTAAAAACTGTCTTTTTTTTGTTGGTTTAACTCTAAGTTCTAACATTTTAATCCTTGTTTTCTTTTCTATTATAAGGATTTTCTTTTATGAGTGCTATAGCTTGAATTTTTTCATAAGTATCTCTGCTTTTAAATCGTAGTGCTAATTCATAGTTGACTTGATTATTGTTTTTTAAAATCCATTTCTTCATTTTTCTTATAGCAGAATGTTGGAATTCTGCTTTTTTACCAATTTTATCACTAACTTCATAATAGGAATCATCTAGTGAAATATTAAAGGGAAGAGCCAAAGATGATGATGCTTGAAAACCTATGGATACAAGAGTTGGTAACACATTTTCATCTTCTTTTTCTAAGTTTAAATATATACTTCCATCTTCACTTTCCAAATATATACGCTCTTTTTCCAGATAGTTTCCATCAAATATAGGTCTTGGAATCTTTAAAAAGTCAAAAGCACCTAAAAGGTAAGTATCATTCATCGGTCTAAACAAAAGTTCAATACAATCATCTATAGAAGTTATTTCAACTTTTTCAGCCTTTATACCATTCGTATCAAGATTATCAAGCACAAGTTCACTATCAGGATTATCTACTACATGTAGCCATCTATTGAAGCTATCACCATATAATGCTTTTGCTTTGTCAGTTAGTTCTGTTACTTCATCGTAGCCTAAATCTTTATCGTCTTCATTGCAAGACTTTATAGGCTCTAGTCCATGCTTTTTTAACCATCTTGTATATAACTCATGGTTTGGACTCATCTCATAATCTTCACAATCTTTGTAGTAGTAATCACCATCACAGTTTTCATCATAAGAAAGTATGCGTAAAAAATCTTTTAAGTCTTTTGCTATAAGGTTTGGA
>JALSVQ010000076.1 GCA_027073495.1 Flavobacteriaceae bacterium
TCTAACACGTCAAACCTATGGTTTAACAAGGCAAAAGTACGAAAATAATTGGAATGCCAGTATATTTTGTGTTTAGAATTGATTGCACCTTGGGTTTGACAAGATATAACTGTTGTAAAAAACAGTTAGTTGTGTGCTAGATTTTGAAACGCAATTTTACGGTTAAAACCAAAAAGCTATCCAAGAGGATAAAGAACAAACAAGAGCCGTTTAAAATGATTGGAGCATTTTTTAGAGCACAACGCCCAAGAGAAGTTTTGTAGCAATACAAACTAACAAAGGCATTTGTTTTAACTCTTTAAAAAGAATTGCAAAATCAATTTAAACAAAAATGAAAAAAATGAAAAAATTTAGTTTATGGGCACTATTCCTAATGCTTAGTGCAATTACATTTCAATCCTGTAAAGAAGATATCGTTGCTGATGAAGGGCAGCTTGAAAACAATACTAATCTTACAGCACGAGGCGCAGGCGCCAACATATCAAAACTGACTTATACAGATAGGTTTGGAAACAAACAAGAAATTTTAAATTTTGCTACAGCAGCAGCTTACAAAAGCATAATAGATGATTTAGAAAAAAAATATGATGCGAGTTCAGATTTAGAAAATGAATACGAAGTATTACTAGATTTTGACAGCAACCACCATTTTAATGCATTGCTACAAGATTATGTCAATGCTGAAGACAAGTGGCTTATGACCGAAGATTTACCTGAAGCTACTGACCCAGATGTTCTTTTTGACGCTATTGACGTATCCGAATTAGCACTATTAAACAAGGATAGCGCTGTAATAATTGCAGGGCAGATTTTAATCTATTTTAACCATACTTATGGAATAATAAGAGATGGTGATATTTCGCATATAAATGAGTTATTGAGCATTGGCATTGCTACTACAAATAGGATAAAACTTCCAGATTGGGTTTATGTTTATGATGAACCGAATGATAGCTGTAAACTTAGAAATCGTTTTAGTAATTATTTCACAGAAGGGAATAAACAGTATAAATTACTAGCAAAGTGTAAAGCATCCAGTGGACTAACAGGATCTCATGCACTCATTAAACTATCAATGCGGGCTTTTAAAAAAAGACGATGGATTGGTTGGAAAAAGATAAAAGCTCATATGGCAGTAGAATTGAATGGAAATGTAGGTGAAGAAAGTTGTAGCTTGACAAGGTCTTTTGACCATGACCATGATTATTTTCCTGAATACACAAAAAGATTAGTACATAAATGGTATTCTGCAGATAGTCAATTCTATATGCAATACAGGGAATTGTTTGAAAAATTTTATTTGGATGGAAATTTAAAATATACAGTTGATTTATATGATAAAAACTGGAGGTAATATGAATTTCAATAAAAAAATAGTAGCAATGGTATTTATCATTGCTACTTTTACAATAGCTACAGCTCAAAATGAGCTCTTTTCAGATTATATACCCGTAGGTATTCACGCCGCTATGGATAATTATTTCAATGGGAAAGTCACAGGAACACCGAGTGATTCTCCTGTAAAATATACTATGGCTCCGTTTACTCAATTATCTTTTGGCTTAAACACTATAGTCTACAATAAAGCTAAATTGAGTATTAAGCTAGGACTTAGAGCGAAC
>JALSVQ010000077.1 GCA_027073495.1 Flavobacteriaceae bacterium
ATAGTTGGTTTTTTATTAGGCACCTCTATACCGATAGTTCCTTTTCCTGGCATAGGAGCAATGATACGAATACCAAGTGCTGCTAGCGATAATGCAATATCATCTTCTAGATTTTTTATTTTTGAAATACGCACACCAGGAGCGGGGATAATTTCATATAGCGTCACTGTAGGACCTATTTTTGCTTTGATATCTGCTATTTCTATTTTGTAATCAAGAAGTGTTTTTACAATTTTATTTTTATTGTTTTCGAGTTCTTCTTCATTTATTTCGATGTGCTCGTTGTTGTATTTTTTCAACAAATCGAGACGTGGATATTTATAGTCAGCGAGTTCTAGTGTTGGGTCAAACTCTCCGAATTCAGCTACCAAATCATTAGGCTGATTTTTTTTGACTAAATCATCTTTTTTGAGTGCTTCTATTTCAAGTTTGGTATCTTCAACAATTTCTTCTTCTTTTGGCGTTTCTATTTTTAATTTAGACTCCAAAGGATTTTTTTCGTCGGTATTTATCTCAGAATAATTTGTAATAGTAGGTTTGAGATTTTTAGCTTTTTCTATTATTTGTGCTGTTTCCTCATTAGTATCTGAAGGTTTTGCTTCAAAATTACTGATGATATCCAACTCTTCATCGGTATGATTTGCTGTAAAAGAATTGCTACCTGCTATATCATCTGATGCTTCACCATTGTTAGTTTTTCGTTTTGGTATGGCTGCAACTACATGTTCAGGAGTAAGTTTAAAACGCTGTGTTAGATAAAATATGAACAAAGCAAATAAGAGTAAGCCAATACCAATATTACCAATATAATCTTTTAGAAAAGCGGTGATTTCATAACCTATTCTACCTCCTAATAATGGTTTTGATTTTGCAATAAAACCAAAAAAGAGGCTCAACCAAATTAGATTAAAAACACCCCATAACCAAACCGTAAAAAGTTTGCTTCTTTTAAAATTTAAAATGTAATACATTCCTGAAAGTAGAATTAAAAAACTAATGCTAAAGGCGGCAATTCCAAAACCGTTATATATAAAAGCATCACCAAAGTAAGCACCTAGTTTTCCTGCTATATTGTGTGTTTTTAATTCCCGATTGAAAAAGTCTCCCAATTGGCTTTGGTCAGTTTTCCAATTAATAAAAAAAGAAACAAATGAAGCTAATAATAATAATCCAAAGGCAAGTAATGAAAAGCCAATAATAGTTTCACGTTGTCTTATTTGCTCAGCTGTTTTTTTAGGGGTAACCTTCTTTGGGGCAACTTTTTTGGAGGCAGTCTTACTTTTAGCTGTAGTTTTCTTTTTTGCCATAGTCTAAATAAATTTTGGAATGTAGATAAATGCACCTACAATGATAGCGCATATGGCACTAAAATACACCGCTCCAGCAGCTATGTCTTTTATAAAACCAATGCGTTCATGAAAATCTGGATGCACAAAATCACACAGTTTCTCTACTGCTGTATTCATCGCTTCTGTACTCAAAACCATAGTCACTACTATGAATTGAAACATCCATTCTTCTCGAGATATGTGAAATATAAAACCAGCAATGGTCATCAGTATAAAAAGCACAAACTGTACTTTGCCACTAGCTTCTGTAGTGATAAACTTGTAAGCAC
>JALSVQ010000078.1 GCA_027073495.1 Flavobacteriaceae bacterium
TTCGGAGCTTATAGACATGAAACCTTACCATTTTTTAAAGTTTAGCGGTAGTTTGAAATTTAACACAAATTGTAATTAAAAAAAAATATTATGGCAGTAGTAATAGACGTGTGCGAACAACAAAACGTAAGCACAACAAAAAACACTGGGGCTTCTAAACAATTTTTAGAGGGAGCAACAGTAGGTTATGCATTAGCAAAAAAAGGATTTTCATTTGATTCGTTAGATGCATTAAAAACGAAAATAGCGTGGGATATAGCAAAGAAAAACAAGGATATTGTCCCATTTTATAGCATTGAGGCTAATTTAGAAAATTCAAACACAGAGCCTACATTTTACGAAAGTAGAAAACTAAAACTAGAAACTAAAAAAGCTAGAAAAGGTAAGAAATTCACACATCACTTAGGTATTTGTTCTCATTCTTCTTTAAAGTCTTATGAAGACAGCGGATATACACAAGTATTTGAATTCACAGAAGATGGATATGTTAAAGCCGTTTTACTTGATGGCGGAAAAGTAAAAGGTCAAGACCTTGAAAACTTTATTGTTGGAATTAGAAAAGATGCGACTTTAGACGCTCCTGCTTCAACAGATGTAGAGTTCATTTACTCTAATTATAAGGAGTTTGAAGATAGCGGTGTAATTTCAGAGCCTGACTTTGACCTTGAAGATTATGAGGGTATTTATGAAGTTGCTCTTAAAGTTGTAGGAACACCAACAGCAACGCAAATAGTTGTTAAAGCCACAGCTGGATGTAGCAGTTGTAATGGAATTTCAGTAGAGGGTATTGCATTAGCTGATTTTGTATTCAAAAAAGATGATGGAACTATTCAGACGATAGATTCTATTACATCTAATGGGAATGAGTATACACTTGTTGGAGCATCATTTGTTAGTGGTATTTTATCTACAGCAGTTATTGAGCAAACAAATATAATGTTTGAATCAACAGGAGTAAAAGTAGTTATATAATGGCTAATTTTAAAAATACAGAATTTGCAAAGGGCTTTAATATGTCCTTTGCAGATTTTAAGGAACGCTACAAAGGCATCTTTAAAAAACATGACCTTGAACAAGCGTACAAAACAGCAACAAATGGCAACGTTAACAGAACAATTGGAAAAGCTGGAAAAGCTAACAAGAAAAACAATAGAAAACGAACTATTTAATGCTGTTAAGAGAATTGAAAAGGTTGTATTTGACCTTAATTTAAAGCAGTTAGAAAACACAGAAACATCAAAAGGAGCGCCATTAATAAATAAGAACAAGAAGTATAGCGGTTTTTACACAAAGGCTACAGAAGAAATAGCTTTGTATGAGAATCCATTACTACCAAAAAAAGCTGGTAATCCTTACAATTTTATATATCGCGGCGATTTTATAAAAGGGTTTAAAGCAAAAGTAACAACTAAAGGAGTTGATATTTATTCAAACGGTACAGGTAGCGGCGGAAAGAAAGTGTTTTTTGATGGGTATAATGATTTATTTGGATTAACAGATGAAAACTTAAAGGAAGTAATCAACACAAGATTGCTTCCTTTTTTACAAAAATATTTTAGGGATGTACTTGATTTATGATTCATTAAACAAATTACCAATATCAATATTTTTTGAAATTGTAGAAACTGAGAATGTAAAACTATTATCTAGGGATAATTGGCTAATAAGCACAAGGATTGGTAGATTAATTTCATCAATTTTCAAACTTAAACAGTCAGATAAGAGTTTAATTTTACTATGGAATAAATTGTATGATGAATTTAACGAGAAGCACGGAAATAAAGATAAAAGGACGTTTAAAATACATGTGAAAATAGAAAGTTTGATTGCTAAATATAAAGCCGTTAAAATATCTGCTGATGTATTGAAAACGAAAAAAGACAAAGCACTAATAGACAATCTAAAAAAAGATGGGTATAAATTAAACGAAAACACGTTTAACAGTGACTTATTAAGGATAGAAAGAGAAGCGGAAGCGTTGGTATTAAGAGCAGAAGTAATGCGAGAAAAACTACCAAAGACAGAGTATAAAAAAGAAGTTAGTATTTATGATACAATTTCAAGTTATTCAGCAATACTAGGTTTCGATATTGATTTTGAAAAGGTATCTGTTAGTAAGTTCTTCTCATTACAAAAACAAGTAAAGCAAAAAATTAAAATGTTAGAAAATGGCTAATAAAGGAACAATAACAGGAAAACAGCTGATAACTGATGAGGGTGTAAATAGACCTTTAGAGTTAAAAAAGAACTTGCAAAAAGCCATTGACAAGACAGAAGAGCTTATAAAAGTAGCATCACAATTTAATACACTATCAAAAAACTACAAAGGAGCTACAAATGAAAAAGAGTTTTTAGCAATAAAAGAGAAAGACATTGCACTAACAAAAAAAGCTATTAGCATTGAAACAGAACGAAACAAAGCCAAGTTGTCAGCACAGCGAATAGAAGCTCAAATATTACGAAACAAAAAATTAGCTTTAGATTTAGAAAACAAGAAGCAATTAGCACAGAGAAAAAGTACTAAGCTAACAATAGAAGAAAGAGTACAAAATCAAGCAAACAACAAAGTATTAAGGAATCAAGCTAGAATTAAACTTGGTTTAGCAGATGCATACGAGAAACTAAATACAAAAAGAAACAAGGCACAAAGAACATTAGCAAATCTTTTATCAGCTGAAAAACAGAATACGCGAGCTATAAAAATTGCTCAAAAAGAATATTCAAGGTTAGATAAAAGAGTTAAGTCTGTAGATAGAGCAACAAAGAATTACAGCAAAAATATAGGTAATTACAAATCTGCTATTTCAGGACTTACAGGAACATTTAGAAGTTTAGTTTCAGCACTTGGATTAATGGGTGGTGCTATGGCTTTTGTAGGAGTAATGCGAAACGGAATCGGAATAATAAGAGATTTCGGAAGTACAATGAGTACTGTAGCAGGTATATATAGAACATCTAGAAAAGATTTAGCAGATTTAGAACAAAAAATAATTGATGTATCAGGGGCTTCTGTAACTACAGCAACAGATGTAGCTAAAATAGCAGAGAGTTTAGCAACATTAGGGAAAACTAAAGATGAAGTTTCTAATTTGTTAGAGCCTGTTAATAATTTATCTATAGGGTTAAAAGCTAGTGCTTCTGAATCAGCAGAATTTTTAGTGCAAACAATGAATGCTTTTGGCGCAAGTTCAGATGAAGCTGGTAAATATGCCGACACTATCGCTACTATTAGAACATCTACATCTTTAGATTTTCAGAAAATGCGGGATAGTTTCCAATATTTAACGCCAATATCTAAAGTTTTAAATAAGGACTTGGCATATACAGGGTCATTGATAGGTATTCTTGCAGATAACGGAGTAAAAGCGCAAAGAGCAGGGCGATTATTAGCAACAGCACAACAAAAATTAGCGTCTAATGGCTCAAATTTAACATTAGCATTACAAGAGTTAAACGATGCGAAAGATAGCGGTGTTAAAGGAGATGAACTATTAGCTGTTTCAAGCCGTCTTTTTGGAACAGAAGCTAGTGCATTGGGAATAATACTCGCTTCAAATAGCAAAGAAATAGATGTAAATGCTCAAGCAATACGAAATAATAGTGGAGCTTTGGATGATTTGGTTAACGAACAATTAAAATCATTAGATGCACATTTTAAAATACTAAAATCACGATGGGAAGAATATATCTTAAATGCAGATAAATCATCTGGAGCAAGTAATAAATTAAAAGATGCTATAAAGTATTTGTCTGATAATCTAGCAGAAATAGTTAATGGTTTAGTAACTGCAGTTAAAATGTTTCTTTTATATAAAGCTGCAGTAATAGCATATTCTATTTACACAAAGGCGGCTAGTGTAGTGACAGCAATTTACACAATATCAATAAGAGCTTTTAAGATTGGATTAAAAGAGACTATATTGGAGTTAAAAATATTTAATTCTTCTGTTAAAGCAATGGAGTTAGGCGGTTTTGCATTGGCTCTTGGAGTTGTATCGTCTGCGTTTGTTTTGATACGTTCAAGCGCTATAAATGCGGCTCTTGCAATCAAAAAAATGAATGAATACACACTGAAAGGAAAAGAAACAGGCGCTAGTATAACTAAAGATATTACAGATAGAATCGAAAAAGAAAAGCAGGCAATAAGTGAAAAATATGCGCTTGAAAAATTAGGAATTACAAATGCTTATAAATTAAATGAAGTTAATAAAAAGCAGAAAAATGAAACGATTGAATTAATAAAAACAGAACGCAAAGAATTATTAAAAAAGATAGCATCAGAAGAACTAGAGAAAAGTACATATAACAAAAATGCTCCAATTTTTGCGGAGAAATCGGAGATTATAAAAAAACGCATAAAACTGTACAATAGTCTAGGTGTTGAAATAAATAAGTACAGTTTAGAAGCAAAACAAAAAGCAATTGAGGAAGCAAAAAAAGCAAAACAAAAAGCAATTGAGGAAGCAAAAAAAGCAAAACAAAAAGCAATTGAGGAAGCAAAAAAAGCAAATAAGGAAGCAAACAAAGCAAAACAAAAAGCAATTGAAATTGACAAAAAACTAAATAATGATGCATATAAATTAGCTAAATTCAGAATAGAAGAAACAATAAAACTAAACAAAGAACTAGCAAATAATGAGGAAGCAAACAAATTGCAGAGATTGCAAGCTTTGCAAAAAGTAGCTGATGAAGAAGAAAACTTAGCGTTATTAAACAGGAATTTTAAAATTTCACAAATACAGTACGCTTCTGATGCTGAATTAGAAATAATAGCTAAAGGCGGAGAAAATGCAATTGCTTTAAAAAAAGAAATAGCAAAAAGAGAAAGAGACGCAAGGTTATTAATAGAAGAACAATATCAATCAGAAGTAAAAGATATTAACGATAAATATGCAAAAGGGTCGGATAATTTATTATTGTTTAATGAGGATAAGTTTAAAAATGCGCAAAAATCAAAGTTAGATTTACTTTCAATAAGTGAAAATAACGAAATAGAACAGTTAAATAATGCTTTAGCAAAAAAAGAAATAACTCAAGAGGAACACGAAAAGCGAATGCAAGGCATTAAGGCTAAATATGCAAAAAAGGCTCTTGAACAACAAATTGAAGCATTAAAAGAAGTTTTAGATAATGAACAATTAACAACAAAACAAAGAGAGGATTTAGCAAAGCATCTGTCAGATTTAAAAGTATCTTTGTCGGAGGTTGAAATACAATTATCTGATAGTGGAGCTGAATCATCTATTGTTACATTAGAAAAATTAAAATCGAAATTTGATGATTACAGCGGTTATGTTCAAGATTTAGGAAATGCTATTTACGAGGGCAGAATACAGCGCATAGATGATGAGATAACAAGAAGTGAAGAATATTATGCTAGACAATTAGAATTAGCAGGTAATGACCAAGCGCAAAGACAGCTAATAGAAGATGAAGCAAGACGAAAAAAACTAGCTTTAGAGAAGAAAAAACGAAAAGAGCAAAGAAAGCAGGCTATAATGAATAAGGCTTTTGCGATTGCAGAAGTTGGTATTAATACAGCAGTAGCAATAAGTAAAGCAGTAGCGGAATCACCACTTACAGGAGGGTTGCCATTTTCTGCTATAGCTGGCGCTATTGGTGCTATACAAATAGCAACGATTTTAGCTAAGCCAATACCACAATATGCAAAAGGGACAAGCAATCATAAAGGAGGTATAGCATTAGTAGGAGAAGAACGACCAGAGGTTATTTCGGAGCCAAACAAAGCTCCATATATTGTAAGCTCTCCATCATTGTTAGATTTGCCAAAAGGCACACAAGTAGCGCCAAGTA
>JALSVQ010000079.1 GCA_027073495.1 Flavobacteriaceae bacterium
GCTTTTATGTATGATGACAAAACATATAGTGCAAACAATGCTAACACACTACAAAACATCATTACTACAAAACCAACGATAACTAATGATTATACAGTTGATTGCAATACAACGCCAATATTAACAAAAGCAATAACTGATATAGCTGCTTTTTACAGCCTAGCAACACCATTAAAAAAGCAAGCACTAAAAGTAATTGATGAGCTCAAAGCTTCTAATTTACGTGGTCGAGGAGGAGCAGGCTTTCCTTTTTGGTTTAAACTTGATGCTGTTTATAAAGAAGATAATACTCAAAAATATATTGTTTGTAATGCAGACGAAGGCGACCCTGGAGCATATTCTGATATGTATCTTATGGAACATCAAGCACACAAAGTGCTTTTTGGTATGTATCTAGCAGGACTTACTGTCGGAGCAGATACAGGAGTACTTTATATCCGTGGCGAATATCCAAACTCCATACGAAGTATAATGGCAGCTATTGAAGAACTCAAAGCGCAACATATTGCTTCGGATTTTAAATTTAAGATAATACGCGGGCAAGGCGCTTATATTTGCGGAGAGGAAACGGCTTTGCTCAATTCTATTGAAGGTTTACGGCCAGAAGTACGCGTGCGACCACCGTATCCCGCGCAATATGGCTTGTTTGGTAAACCAACAGTATTGAGCAATGTAGAGACTTTTGCCAATATTCACTGGATTTTGGAAAATGGTGGCGCAGCTTATGCCAATATTGGGACAACTAAATCTACAGGAACCAAACTCGTTTCCTTAGATAGCTTTTTTAACAAACCAGGTATTTATGAAATAGCAATGGAAACGCCAATAGAAACGGTAATAAACACCTACGGCGGAGGTTTTAAAACAGCAGTAAAAGCCATACAAATTGGTGGACCTTTAGGCGGAATAGTACCTGTAGCAAAACTAAAAGACTTAACCTTAGATTTTGAATCTTTGGCAGCACATCAGTTTTTGCTTGGTCATGCCAGCTTTGTTTGTATTCCAAAAACATTTCCAATGCTTGATTATATAGCACATTTACTCCAATTTACAGCCGATGAATCTTGTGGAAAATGCTACCCTTGCCGTATAGGATCTTTTCGCGGTTATGAGCTACTTACTAAAGCAAAAGATGAAAATTATAAAATAGACAAAGTCCTTTTTAATGATTTATTAGAAACCTTAGAACTCGGTTCGCTATGTGCTTTGGGTGGAGGCGTGCCTTTGCCTATAAAAAATGCTTTAACATATTTTGATGATGAATTACGCACTTATTTTAAAAATTAAAGCATAGGCTCAATCTAAATTTATAATTTTTATTTGGGCGTTACCTAAAGGTCGGGCTTTCCGCTGCAATCTTTTTTGTTTCATAAAAACAAAAAAGGATTTACGCTACAATCCCTAACGCAAAAGAGCTGACTTATTATATTTTGTATGTAATTAATATACGATTAGTTTAGTGTCAAAATGTAACGGTTCAATCTTTTGTCAATTATCTTATAGCGAAGCGGTCTACGGTCTTTTATCTATCAGCAAAGCGGTCTTTTATCTTTTTAGAACAGTATTAAAACTAACCATAAAAAACACTTG
>JALSVQ010000080.1 GCA_027073495.1 Flavobacteriaceae bacterium
TCTTATACGGAGAATTCGTTTATGCAAGTTGGTATTCCTTTTTCAAGAGTAATACTTGATAAAAAGAAACGTTTTTTAAAAGCAGGTATCACCATTAATTATTTGCGTGGTTTAGAAAATAAATTCTTTTATACTGACGGATTAAGCTATACGTATGATGCTAGCGATAACAAAGTAGATACCGCTGGAGAAATAACCTACGGTAGTTATAGTAATGTAGGAAAAAGTGGTATCGGTTTGGATTTAGGTATTGAATATGAATACCGTCCAGATGCTCGAAAGTATAAAGATGGTGAGTTTCATAAACATGAGAATAAATATAAATATCGTGTTGGTTTAGCGATAACAGATATAGGAAGTATCGCTTATCCAGCTGCAGCACAACGAAAAGCACAGTTAGATTCTTTAAATCTTCCTTTGAGTAATTTTAATAACAATGGTATTACTATAAATAATGTAGACCAAATATATCAAGGAGATACCGATTTAAGCAAAAAAATGCGCGCAGGATTACCTACAGCATTCCGTGCTGATTTTGATTATCATATCAAAAAACGTTTTTATGTTAACTCACGTGCGGTATTATCTATGCGAAGAGCACATGCCCTAAACAAAAATAGAGTGATTAGTTATGTAGCTGTAACACCACGTTATGAAGCTCCAAAATTTGGAACTTATCTTCCTATTTCGTTTAATCAATACGGAACGACACAGGTAGGTTTAGGTTTACGTTGGAAAAACTTCATTGCAGGTTCTAGCACTTTAGTTACAAGTATTCTTGCTAAAGACAAAAGAGCTGATTTTTATTTTGGTACTAAAATATCAATCCTTCAAAAACCACCACAAGATTTAGATAAAGATGGTGTACTTGATAAAGATGATGCTTGTATCGATGTCAAAGGACCTGTAGAAAATGGCGGTTGCCCATTAGAAGATTTTGATCACGATGGCGTGCTCGATGTAGATGATGCTTGTATTGATGTACGCGGACCTAAGTCTAATAACGGTTGTCCAATAGGCGATTTAGACCGTGATGGCACATTAGACAAAGATGATAAATGTATTGATGTAAAAGGACCTAAATCAAATAACGGTTGTCCTATTGATAATGGTGATTTAGATGGTGATGGTGTTCCAAATGCAAAAGATGCTTGTATTAGCGTAAAAGGACCTAAATCAAATAACGGCTGTCCACTTGCAGACAAAGATAATGATGGTGTGCAAGACAAAGACGATGCCTGTATTGATGTACCTGGAACCAAAGAAAACCACGGTTGTCCAATTGCAGACAAAGATGGTGATGGTGTAAAAGATAGCGAAGATCAATGTATTGATGTAAAAGGAGCTAAAGATAATCACGGTTGTCCTAAAATAACACAATCTGTTGAAAAAACATTAAACAAATATGCCAAAGCATTGAATTTTGATACCGGTAAATATACCTTTAGACCAGAATCTTACAAAGTATTGGTTGATATATTAATGGTCATGAACAAATATCCTCAATCGAGTTTTGTGATACACGGTCATACCGATAATGTTGGAAACGATGCGGCGAATTTAACACTCTCCAAAAACAGAGCCAATGCCGTAATGCAGTTTTTAATAGCTAATGGTATTGACAAATCACGTATGAATGCTAGAGGATTTGGAAAAACAAGACCAATAGCATCAAATGATACCAAAGAAGGACGTCTTACAAACAGACGTGTGGAAATTAAATTTGTAAAATAATTAAAAAAATAAGAATTAATAAAGCGATTCTCAGGAGTCGCTTTATTTGTTAAAAAGAATATCATGTCACAAAAAACTATAGCTATAGGAAATGATCATGCAGGAACTGCTTATAAATTTGAAATCATAAAATTATTAGAAAAAAAAGGATATAAAGTTCTTAATTTTGGAACTGACACCAATGCTAGTATGGATTACCCCGATGCCATACACCCAACGGCCTGTGCTGTAGAAAATGGTGATGCTGATTTAGGTATTATTCTTTGTGGTAGTGGTAATGGTGCTCAAATAACCGCAAACAAACATCAAAAAATTCGTGCGGCATTATGCTGGAATAATGAACTGGTGGTACTTGCAAGAAAACACAACGATGCTAATGTTTTAAGTATTCCTGCGCGCTATGTTTCACTAGAACAAGCATTGGCTTTTGTAAACATTTACCTCGACACTCCTTTTGAAGGCGGAAGACATCAAAATAGAGTAAAAAAAATCCCATTTTCGGGCTGTTAAAAATAGAATTCATGAAAAACAAAGACTCATACCATCATCTTAGAGGCGAATCATTATTTGTTGATGATGTAAATGTACAGCAAGGCACTTTACATGCTTTAGTATTTGATTCATCTAAAGCACACGGTACAATAAAACATATAGATTATTCTGCTGCATTGGCTGTGCCAGGAGTTATACGTATACTAACTGCAGAGAATATTCCTGGAAAAAACCAAATTGGTGGTATTATCCCAGATGAGCCGCTTTTTGCAACAAACCAAGTGCATTTTATGGGGCAACCTATAGCTTTAATAGTAGCAACATCAGAACGTATTGCCAAAAAAGCACGTGCTTGTATCAAAATAACTATAGACGAGCTTCCTGTAGTAACTGGAGCAAAAGAAGCTTTTGATAAAAACCTTTTTGTAGCCGCTCCAAGAGCATTTACCTTAGGAGATACTTCTAAAGCATTTGATGCCTGTGATATGGTTATTGAAGATAGTGTTTTTTCTAATGGGCAAGAGCATTTATACCTTGAAACACAAGGGGCTTACGCGGTGCCTCAAGAACAAGGAAATATAAAAATTTATTCATCTACACAAGGACCTACGGCTGTTCAAAAAATGACAGCACAAGTTTTAGGCATTCCAATGCATAAAATAGAAGTCGATGTGAACCGTTTGGGAGGTGGTTTTGGTGGTAAAGAAGATCAAGCTACACCTTGGGCTGTAATGGCAAGTTTAGCTGCTTTTGTACTTAAAAAACCTGTAAAACTCATCTTAAACAGGCACGATGATATGCGTATGACAGGAAAGCGTCATCCTTATGAAAGTACATTTAAAATAGGGTTGGATAAGGATTATAAAATCAAAGCATTTGAAGTCTATTTTTATCAAAATTCAGGAGCAGCAGCAGATTTATCGCCTGCAATAGCAGAGCGTACTTTGTTTCATGCAACAAATAGTTATTTTATCCCCAATGTGAGTACTACAGTTTATAACTGTAAGACAAACCTTCCTCCAAATACGGCTTTTCGTGGTTTTGGTGGTCCTCAAGGAATGTTTGTGATAGAAAGTGCCATTCAAAAAGCCGCAGAGCAACTCCAAGTGCCAGCTTATAAAATACAAGAACAAAATCTTATTCAAGAAAACGATTCGTTTTCGTATGGACAAATAGCCAAACAAGCGCTTGCAACAAAAAGTTGGAAAACGAGCTTTGATAGCTTTGCTATTCCTTCAAAAATAGCGGCTATAAATACTTTTAATAAAGCCAATAAAACTATTAAGAAAGGATATGCATTGATGCCTATTTGTTTTGGTATATCATTTACCAATACACCAATGAATCATGCAAGAGCATTAGTACATATCTATCAAGATGGTAGCGTGGGCGTAAGTACTGGAGCAGTAGAAATGGGACAAAGTGTCAATACCAAAATGCTAAAAGTTACTGCATTAGAATTGGGAATAACTATTGATAAAGTAAAAATAGAAACCACAAATACCACGCGTGTTGCCAACACATCTCCTACTGCAGCAAGTGCTACAGCAGATTTGAATGGTAAAGCAGTACAAATAGCAACAAAAGCATTATTAAATAGATTAAAAACTGTAGCTGCATCTCTATTAAATACTTCTGAAGAAAATATTTTTATAGAAGGGAATTGTATTTATCAAAATAACGTAAAAACAGCCATTACTTGGGAGCAACTCGTTGCTGAAGCAATGTTGAGACGTGTGGCATTAACAGAAAACGGGCATTATGCAACGCCCGAAATTCATTTTGATAAACGTAAAGAAAAAGGACACCCTTTTGCATACCACGTTTATGGTACGGCATTTACTACCGTTACAGTAGATTGTATTCGAGGAACCTATGATATAGATGATGTATCTCTAGTTCATGATTTTGGAAAAAGTATGACTTTAGGTATTGATACAGGACAAGTAGAAGGTGCTTTAGTACAAGGTATCGGTTGGATGACTATGGAAGAAATTGGTTTTGATAAAAATGGTCGTTTACAATCTAATGCTTTATCTACATACAAAGTTCCTGATATCTTTGCAGCACCAAAAACTATACATGTTCAACCATTAGAAACCACAGGTCACGAGCTTGCTATAATGAAATCAAAAGCTGTAGGAGAACCACCATTGATGTATGGTATAGGTACTTATTTTGCAATACAAAACGCCATTAAAGCATTTAACCCGAATTACAAAAAAGTGTTTCATGCACCTTATACACCAGAAAAGGTATTGGTGGATTTGTATGATAAATAAAGTACAGCTGCAATGCTTCGCATCTAAACAATAAAAGTTTACCTTTGCTATCCTAATTTTTTGAGTATGAATTTTATTTTTACCAAACAAGATGCTATCAAAGGGGCAATAGTTTATCCGCTAGGAGATACTATTGCTACATTAATATTGGGTGAATTTTCTTGGATACGTTTTTTTGGTATCATGCTTATTGGAGCTACTATTTATGCTTTTGAAGTACCTAATTATTTTAGGTGGATTGACACTAAGACAAAACACATACTAGGTTTAAAAAAGACACTTATAAAGACACTTCTCGCTATCGCATATTTTAACCCGTTGTGGATAGCGCGGCACTTATTTTTTATTAAATTATTTACAGGACAACTGGCTTTGTTTCACGCTAATGATGGCATGACACTACAAACCCTTTGGAGTATTGCATTACAATCTTTTTGGGCAGGAGCTGTTTTATCTTTTATAGCTAATTTTATTATTCAGAATAAAATAAAACTATCAGGGCGTTTCTTAGCGAGTGCTATATTTAGTGGTTTGATGGCTATTTTTTATGCTTTTAGTGAAACACTTTTTAAATAATTGGTGATGAATTTTTGGCAAAAAACAAGTGATATTATAACAGAAAAAGATAAGGCAATCTTACTTTTGGTTGTAGCTAGCGAAGGGAGTTCTCCTGGAAGACAAGGCTTTAAAATGCTTGTTACAGCTCAAGAAATTTTTGGTTCTATTGGAGGAGGTATTATGGAATATCAATTGGTAGAAACAGCTAGAGAATTGTTAAACGACACCTTTGTTCCATTTGTAAAAAAACAAATACACAAAGGAAAAATTCAAGATGGTTCAGGAATGATTTGTAGTGGTGAGCAAACCGTTTTATTTTACCCTTTAGCTAAAAAACAACTCGAAACAATCCATTGCTTAGCAACAAATAAAGGTTTTTTAGACATTAGCCCAACACATTTTGACTGTACTAAAACGAGTACAATAAAGCAAGAATATGAATGGAAGCAAGAAGCAACAACTTGGCATTATACAGAGCGATTGAATAGCCAATCTAAACTCTATATTATTGGATCAGGTCACATTGGTTTTGCATTATCTAAAATAGCACAGTATTTAGATTTCGAAGTTCATTTATTAGACAATAGAAAAGCTTTAAACACTTTTGAAAACAATACTTTTGTTCATCAAAAAACAATAATAGATTACAGCTCTATTGCACAATATGTTGACT
>JALSVQ010000081.1 GCA_027073495.1 Flavobacteriaceae bacterium
TAAAATACACACAGGTATTCCTGTTGAAAAGAATAGCTTAGAAGGCAAGCCAATAACAGCATCAATATTTCCATCTTTTAAGAGTTTGGTTCTTATGCGTGATTCTGCTCCTCCTCTAAATAAAACGCCGTGTGGCAAAATAATTGCCATTGTACCTTCATCGCTTAAAAAGTGAAAACCGTGTAATAAGAAGGCAAAATCTGCTGCTGATTTAGGTGCTAAACCGTAATTTTTATAACGGAAATTTTCGCCCATTGCTTCTGATGCATCCCAACGTAAACTAAATGGTGGATTTGCTACTATGGCATCAAAAGTTACTTTTTTTGCAGGATTCATTTCGTTTAAAATATCCCATTCGTTTTTTAAGGTATCTCCGTGAAATATTTCAAATTCCGAATCTTTTACGCCGTGTAACAACATATTCATACGTGCCAAATTATATGTTGTTATGTTTTTTTCTTGACCATAAATACGGCTCAATGTACCACCTGCTTTTTCAATTTTATCTTTTACATTTAATAGTAATGAACCCGAACCACAAGCAAAATCTAATACTTTATTGATTTTTTTCTTTTTACCTGTTTTTGGGTCTTGACTGTCTAAGGTTACAATTTCCGATAGAATAGTAGATAGTTGTTGCGGTGTATAAAATTCTCCTGCTTTTTTACCAGAGCCTGCCGCAAATTCACCAATTAAATACTCGTAAGCATCTCCAAGTGTGTCGCTATCTGTTGAAAATTCTGAAATACCATCTGAGATTTTCTTAATAATGGTACACAGCTTTTTGTTTCTGTCAGTATAGGTTTTACCCAGTTTTTCTGAATCTAGATTGATTTCTGAGAATAAACCTTTAAATGAACTTTCAAAGGATTCGTTTTCTATATACTTAAATCCTTTTTGAAGGTCGCTTAATAAATCGTTATGCTGTGTACGTGCTAATTCTGATATACTTGCCCATAAGTATTTTGGTTTGATTACATAATGCACTTTTCTACGCATTTGTTTTTCAAAGGCTTCTATATCATTTGGGTTTTGTTCATACCAAACGGATAAAGGTGTACGATTATCATCAACTTCTAGTTTTGGATAATCTGTACCTAATTCTTTTTTTACAGATCCTTCATAATTATCAGATAAATACCGTAAAAATAAAAAGGATAGCATATAATCACGAAAATCATCTGCATTCATTGCTCCTCTTAAATCATTGGCGATATCCCAAAGGGCTTTTCCTAATTCTGCTTGTTTTTGTTTTGCTGTCATTTTTTATCAATCATTTTTTTAATTTCTTTATCAAAATCTGAAATATAATTTCGATCTTGAATCACTCTAAATTTGTTGTACTCAGCTTCTGCTTTTAGTTTGGCTTCTAGCATAGTTATTTTTCCTTTATTAGTAAGAATAGGGTAATCTGCTAATTCTAAAAATTGAATTAAAAACTTGTCCCAATCTTTCATATTCATCACCATTCTATTGGTTGCTCTACTTTCTGCTATATCCAAATATGATGTTACAATTCTCTGTAAGG
>JALSVQ010000082.1 GCA_027073495.1 Flavobacteriaceae bacterium
CCTGTTATTTTTACGGCTTCCCAAGATTTGATGTCATTGCGTACAAAACGAAAACCAAATATAGAATTGGTTACTTTTCCTATTATTTCAGAATTCATTAAGTTTCCTAATCGCACAAAAGCCCCTCCAATAGCCACAGGTATCACTACACGATCTAGAATCCATAAAGGTGATTTATACCAATTGTGTTTTTTCTTCATTTGGATAGCAAAAAGTACCATTCCTACAATAACGCCAATAGCAGCACCGTGGCTAGCTAAACCACGAAAACCTGTAAATTCATAGCCTTTTATGACACCAAAAATAGCTGCGTCTGCATTAGCACGTATGGGCAAGAGTATTTCGGATAAATGATTGTGATAGTAGTCCCAACTGTAGAAAAATACATCACCTAAACGCGCACCAAGTAGTATAGCAATGACGTTGTACATGAACAATGGTTCAACAATTTTTAAAGGTTCATTGTCATTTTTAAAAATCTTCTCCATTATTTTTAAGCCTAATAAAAAAGCAATTACAAACATTAAGCTGTAGTATCTAATCTGTATTGATCCAATAGAAAATAATATTTCAGAAGGATTCCAAGTTATTTTTAAAAGTAATGTATTCATTGTTTTCTTATTATTAATTATTGACTATCATAGTAATCATATTATTTATTTATCAAGAGATTCCTCGTTGCTCCTTTGTCGCGCTGTCGGAATGACATTATAAAAAATTTGTCATTTCGAACGGAGGTGAGAAATCTCTTGATGCTAACTTAAAGCATGAGATTCCTCGTTGCTCCTTTGTCGCGCTGTCGGAATGACACTCCATATGTTTATCATTTATCATTTATCACTTTTATTTAAATCATCTGGTACAGGATCATAGCCACTTCCTCCCCAAGGGTGGCAACTACCAATACGTTTTAAGGCAAGCCATCCACCGCTAAACAATCCATGTTTTTTTAATGCTTCTATGGTATAATGCGAGCAAGTTGGTTGATAACGACACGTTGCTGGTTTCAATGGCGAAATTGCACCTTGATAAAATCGTACCAAAAGGATAAACGGGAATGCCAATATTTTAGTGATTTGCTTCAATCTATTTCTTTTTAATATGTAAAAGAAGTACCATCTTTTCCATCTTTAAGTTGTATGCCAAGCGCTAAAAGTTCATCACGTATTTGGTCAGAAAGTGCCCAGTTTTTTGCGTCACGTGCTTGTTTTCGCATTTTTATTAGCATATTAACTACATTTTCTAGCAGTTCGCTATTTGAATTGGCATTAACAGCTTCAAGTCCTAAGACATCAAATACAAAGCCTTGGATAGTTTCTTTTAGTAATGCTAAATCTACTCCATTAATACTTGCTGTACCGTCATTAACAGTATTTATTATTTTAACGCCATCAAATATTTTTGCAATAAGAATAGGAGCATTAAAATCATCATCCATAGCGTCAAAACACGATTTTCGCCAAGATTCAATCTCCACATCACTTGATTCACTAGGTTTTATTTTTTTAAGTAACTCCATAGCTTCCATCAATCGATTATGCCCTTTTTCAGCAGCAGCTATAGCAATGTCCGAAAAATCAAGATTGCTTCTATAATGCGCTTGTAGCATAAAGAAACGCACAACGCTAGGAGCGTATGCTTTGGTAAGCTTGTCAGTCTCTCCTGTAAATATTTCGTTTGGCAATATATTATTTCCTGTAGATTTTGACATGCGTTTACCGTTTAGAGTAAGCATATTTGCATGCATCCAGTAGTTAACAGGAGCAACACCATTGCAGGCAGTTCCTTGAGCTATCTCACATTCGTGATGCGGAAATTTAAGATCCATTCCACCTCCGTGAATATCAAATTGATTGCCAAGATATTTGGTACTCATAGCGGTACATTCCAAATGCCATCCAGGGAATCCTTCGCCCCAAGGAGATGGCCAATGCATTATATGTTCTGGTTCTGCTTTTTTCCAAAGTGCAAAATCTTGTGGATTTCGTTTTATCTCTTGTCCGTCTAAAGCTCTTGTATTGGCTATCATATCATCGAGATTTCGCCCTGATAATATGCCATAATGATGTGTTTTGTTGTATTTTATCACATCAAAATACACAGAACCATTTACTTCGTATGCCAAGCCTTTTGCTAACAAATCTTTTGTTATCTCTATTTGCTCAATAATATGACCTGTAGCTGTAGGCTCAATATTTGGGGGTAAGTTATTTAGTTTGTCAAGAATATTATGAAAATCTAAGGTATAGCGTTGCACTATTTCCATAGGTTCGAGCTTTTCCAAACGTGCCTTTTTTGCTATTTTATCTTCGCCTTCTTCAGCATCATCTACAAGATGACCAGCATCTGTTATGTTACGTACATAACGTACTTTGTATCCTATAAATTTCAAATAACGATAGACCAAATCAAAAGACATAAATGTACGAACATTGCCCAAATGAACATTGCTATATACTGTAGGTCCACAAACATACATGCCGACATGACCTTCGGTTACAGGTTTAAATAGTTCTTTTTTTCCGCTAAGCGTATTGTATATGTGTAGATTGCTATTCATTTTCGTCTGATTTAAGTTGGATGTGACTTAAAAATTCTTGTTTGATACTATCTTCATTGAAACGACCGCCATAGATAGCCGTTATTGTTGTACTTTTGGTATCACGTACACCACGAGAGTTAACACAAAGGTGTTTGGCATCTATTAAACAAGCTACATCTTTTGTTCCTAATGCTTCTTGTAATGCTTCTACAATCTGTTTGTTAAGGCGTTCTTGTACTTGAGGACGTTTGGCAAAGTAATCTACAATACGGTTCATCTTTGATAGTCCAATTATTTTTCCTTGAGAGAAATAAGCAACATGAGCAACGCCTACAATGGGTAGAAAATGATGCTCGCAAGTAGAGTAGAGCGTGATATTTTTCTCCACAAGCATTTCGTTATAATTAAAAGTGTTGTCAAATACAGATAGTTTTGGTTTGTTTTTAGGGTCTAATCCACTAAAAATTTCATCAACAAACATTTTTGCAACACGTCTTGGAGTGCCTTTGAGACTGTCGTCTGTAAGGTCTAAGCCCAATGTGTTCATTATATCAGTAAATAAAGCTTGTATCTTTTCTTTTTTTTCTGTTGCTGAAATGGCAAAAGCATCAGCACGAAGTGGTGTTTGAGCACTTGTAGCAATGTGGTTTTCACCAAGTTCATTATGATTTGTATCGTTAGTATTCATATCCAAATTTTAACGACAAATTTACAAAATTTATTAGAATAAAAATTCAGACTGCTGCAAAACATTTATTTATTAATGATGAAATACTTAGAAAAAACAAATTATAGACTGCTTTGTAAGAAAGAAATACATAGATTTTATTGGGTAATAATATAATTATTTCAGTTTATTCATTTCAGCTTTTTGTAACTTTTCTTTGGCATAATCAAAGCCATCTTGCCACCATTGTTTCATTTGTGTTTTGTTAAATATCAATGAATTGTCAGTTAGTTTGGTAGGCGTGTAATAGAGGTTTAGCTTAACATGTTTGTTTTCAGCGGCAAGTTTACCAAGCAAAACATCATTGTATTCCATTTGATCAAGTACATAATCATATAGGCTCATCATCAGTGAAAAAGGATTTTTTCCAGGTGTGCGCTTTATCAAATTTTTCTCTGTTTCAAGAATAATAGCATCTACTTCTGTTGCTCCCATATCAATAGCTTCTTTAATAGGGATAGAACATGATAAGCCACCATCGGCATATTCGCATTCATTTTTTACAACCAAACTCATAAAAGGCACGTAATTGCAAGATATCCATATCCAATCACAAAATTCATCGTATGTATAATTATGCAAATCTTTCATTTCCGTTCTGTTCAATGATAGATTTGAAACGGCTACTGCTATTTTTTTAGGAGATTCTTTCAAGGCTTTGAAGTCATCACGAGTAAAGGTTCTACGTATTAAGCGTCTTAAATTTTTACTTTCTCCAAAGGTGCGTTTACCTTTCAAAAATTGCCAAAGTACATTGAAATGGTTTATGCCGATAAACTCTTTTTTACCTCTCTTTTTTTTGATAAAAGGATTGACACTAAAAATAGTACGTTGATTGACATTAGCATAGTTCTCATAAAGTCTATCAAAAGCACCAAGTGCTAGATGTGGAGCGAGTAAACTTCCTGTAGATGTTCCTAGGAACAAATCATATTGACGCCCTTCTTCTTGCATTAGATATTGAGCTACGCCGCCTGCAAAAGCGCCTTTACTTCCTCCTCCTGATATTACGAGTGCTTTCATTTCATGTTTTTAGTAGCGTAAAAGTACAATAATTACAAAACTTAAAAATATTTTTTTAAAAATAATTTATCATCTTTATTAAGTAACTGTTCAAAATCTTTTAATTGCTGTCTATTAGCTGGTTTTGAAAGGATTTCTTTTAATAATTCTCGTGAAGGCGAAGCAAAACGCCAATTGAAATGTTGACAAGCAGCAATCAGATTATGATAGAATTGTGGCGAGTAATATTCCAACTGATTCAAATAATCAAAAGCATGTTGACGTATCGAAAAACGATAGGAAGAACTGGTCAGTGCTGTTAATTCATTTAAATAATTTGGTGTTTTTTTTGGTTGATAATCACTATCTATTATTGCTAAAAACAACCATAATGTGTGAATATTATAATCATTAAAACCGATTGTATTTTTGGTTTGTTCTAGGTATTTGTTATTATCTTTTTGGCTTGCAATCCATAATAATGTGAGTGTTTGTTCTATGGTTTGATAGGATTTGTCCGAAAGCACTTTTTCAAAATCAGTTAGTAAATCTTTAGGGATTCTTTTGATGTTTTGAGTTAATGTTTTATGTAATGGTATCGCAGCTACTTTAGTATTTAAAATAGTTTTGATAAGTGTTTTATCAAGATTTGGTTTTAATGCAAATAAATTATTTAATAAAGCCACTTTTATACTCGAATGGATACTTGAATCATTATTATATTTAATAAATAAGGCTCTCAATTTATTATAATCATTAGCATTACGTGTTATTAATGCTCTTGTTTGATTGTATGCTGTAGCAGTCAAATTATCTTTTGGTACTGTTGTTTGCTTTAACCATTGATCAAAAAAAGCTTGATTGTTTGTGTTTGAAGCTTTATTAATTTCAGCTATAAAATCTGCTGTTGTTACAATTTTGAAAGCATATTTTTTAAGGTAATTCGCTATCGCTTTATCAAAAGCTTTTTTACCGATTTTTCTATTGAGGTTGTACAAAACCCAAGCGCCTTTTTGGTAAAAGCTCAAAGAACTGGCTTTTCCATTCAGCACAGGAATGCTGTCGTATGTTGCTGCTGCTTTTATTTTTTGAGCGTTGTTGTATATTTTTGCTTCGAAATAGGAATTTCCAAATACAGCTTTCTCGGTTAGTAAAGCATAATAGGTAGCAAAACCTTCGTGAAGCCAATGGTGTTTTGAACTTTTTGCTGTTACCATATCGCCAAACCATTGATGTGCTAATTCGTGTGCAGCAACATTGACA
>JALSVQ010000083.1 GCA_027073495.1 Flavobacteriaceae bacterium
ACTATATCGTGATGCCATTTCTTTATCATAAAAAGATTTAGATGACCGCGGCAATTCATCAGCAATAACCTTATCAAAATCTATGGTTCTAAACAAAGAATCTATCTGCTTGGCAGTATAACCACTAGCATAGAGGCCGCCAACTATAGCTCCTGCACTTGTCCCTGTGATATAGTCTATTTTTATACCTAAACTATCAATAACTTTAAGCACACCAATATGGGCACTTCCTTTCGCTCCACCACCACTTAAGACAAGGCCTATTTTGGGACTATTTCCCTTTAGGTTTTGCGCTTGAAGTCCTGAAACTAAGCTAACTAATAGTATTAATATAATTTTTTTCATAGCTAAAGGGCTAATATACAATTTCTATTATTATTTTCACATTGTACTTTAAGATTTTTTTAATGCTTCTTTATTCCATACGATTGCACTATATTTGCAAAAAAAGAAAGAAACATGAAGTTCCTATTTCCAAAACGTTATCAATTACTCAAAACGTATATTTATATTTTTTTAATTGCTTCGTTTTTAACGCGAAGCGCATTGTATTTTTGGGCTTCAAGCGAAATTGATTTTTCAGTGATTCATCTCATTAAAACATTTGCAGTAGGTTTTTTGTTTGATTTAGGAACAATCTCCTTTTTTGCTTTACCCTATTTGCTTTATCTCTTATTGCTGCCGAAGTTTCTCCAAGGCTCTTTTGTAGACAAACTCATTACTTATTTTGCGTATAGTATCGGAATATTGATTTTTATTTTTACATTTTTTGCTGAATTCACATTTTGGGAAGAGTTTAAAAGAAGATTCAATTTTATAGCCGTAGATTACTTGGTTTATACTTACGAAGTAGTTGAAAATATAAATCAATCTTATCCCTTGCCAATATTGATAGGAACAGTAGTATTACTTGCTTTTTTGATTGTGTTTTTTACAAAACGAGCAGGTATTTTTAAAACTATTTTTACAGCATCAGCAACTTTAAAAGAAAAACTAATACCAACGATATTTTGGTTTGCAGTAGCATTAATTTTTGGACTATTTATTAAAAACAGTCAAGCCGAATGGAGTACAAACCGCTATGAAAATGAATTGTCAAAAAGTGGCATCTACTCCTTTTTTGCAGCTTTTAGAAACAATCAATTGGATTATAATGAGTTTTATCTTACGCAGAATATAGCTGATTCATTTACAACAATCAAAAAACTAACGACACAACAAAACGATATACCAAGCAGTGAAAAACACAGTATTTCAAGATTGGTAAAAGCCGATTCTACTACTGTAGCAAAACCAAATGTAATACTCATCTTTATAGAAAGCATGAGTGCTAGCTTTATGAGTTCTTTTGGGAACAACGAGAAGATAACACCCAATTTAGATGCTGTTGCAGCAAATAGTCTATTTTTTACAAATCTATTTGCTACAGGCACACGTACCATACGCGGTATGGAAGCCGCTACGCTGTCTATACCGCCAACTCCTGGGCGGAGTATTGTAAAACG
>JALSVQ010000084.1 GCA_027073495.1 Flavobacteriaceae bacterium
AAGTAGATTAGAAGAATTATATTTAAGAAACAATCAAATTGGATATATTGATGCTTTGAGTAACTTATTTGAACTAAAAATAGTTGATTTATCTAATAATCAAATTGATGATATCTCACCTTTATTTGAACTTGAAAACCTTGAATATATTAACATTATCGGCAATAAAATACCAGTGAATCAGATTAAAAAACTGAAAGAGAAGGATATAATTGTAATGTATTAAAAAACGCCTGAAATCAAGAAAAAAATCCCTATAAAATTATGTACAACATACCTTATCACAAAGAAACAAACAATCAAGTAGTTGATGAGTTAATAAGACAATATCCGTTAGCATTTTTGACAGGATGTGATTCTGAAAACAAACCTGTTGTTACCCAAATTCCACTTTTTATTGAAGAAATTGATGGACGAAAACTACTACGGGGACACATTATGAAAAACAATGACCACCACAAGGCATTTTTAAATAATAAAAATGTTCTTGCTGTTTTTACAGGAAAAAACACGTATGTAAGTGGAACTTGGTACAGTAATCCATATACGCCATCTACTTGGAACTATATGAGTGTTCATATTAAAGGAAACTTAAAGTTTGTAAATGAGAACGAATTAGAAGACATATTAAGAGTTACCTCACTCTATTTTGAAAACCAAAATGAAGAATCAACAACCACTTTTGATAAGTTGCCAACTGCTTTTAAGCAAAAAGCGTTAAAAATGATAGTCGGTTTTGAAATTGAGATTGTAGATATAGATACTGTTTTTAAATTAAGTCAAGACCGAGATATTGAAAGTTACCAGAATATTATTAGGGAACTTGAAATGCAAAATGAAGATGCTCGTGTCATTGCAGAAGAAATGGAAAAAAGAGAAAAAGGACTTTTTTCTAAAAAGAATAAATCAACGATTATAGTGAAAGGGAATAAAATGTAAACGCCACACAACAATGTATATAAAAAATAAGCGAAATAGTAGTAGCATCAAGGCTTGTAGCCCGTTTAAGCTTTCTTGTAAGTTGAAAGATTTGTGCTTCGAAATCGCTTACTTTTCATATACTCACCGTTACCTACAAGCACTAAAGACGCAAAATCTGTAACAAAAAAAATTGCTTCACGTCAAATAAAAGAAATTTTTAAAGAGAATTTAATTTAAAAAATGAAAAAACGAATAATTGGAATTGACGTAGCAAGAGCATTGGCTGTAATCGGAATGATAATAGTAAATTTTAAGATTGCATTTGGACAAACAGGAAGTGAATTAATGAAATCATTTGCAGGATTATTTGAAGGAAAAGCGGCAGCAACTTTTGTTGTTTTAGCAGGAGTTGGAATTGCACTTATGTCTAACTCAGCAATCAAAAATTTAGATAGCATAAAGTTTAGAAAAATACAAATTAGATTAGCCAAAAAATCTATTTTCCTATTTATTGTTGGTCTTTTGTATATTCCTATTTGGTCAGCAGATATTTTACATTTTTATGGTGTCTATATGATAATTACTTTGTTACTTTTAAAAAGTAGTGGAAAAGTCATCATAACTACATCTCTCATATTAATATTAGTTTATCCATTTTTATTGTCAATTTGGAATTTTGATATTGGTTGGAATTTTGAAACATTTGAATATGCAAATTTCTGGTCTCTAAATGGTTTTATAAGAAATCTGTTTTATAATGGATTTCATCCTGTAATTCCTTGGGTTTCATTTATGTTAATTGGATTTTGGTTCGGTAAACAGGATTTATACAATCCAAAATTCATAAAAAAAACTATATGGATAAGTTTAAGCATTTTTATTGCGACATTACTTCTATCTCAATCCTTAATTTTATTACTATCTGACGGAAGTCAAACAACGATTACTGAATTGGAAATCATTTTTGGAACAAGTCCAATGCCACCATTACCAATTTATATGATTTCAGGAAGTAGTATTGCAATATTTGTAATATCATTATGCATATTTATTGCAAGGAAATTTGAAAAAAATATGCTAATTATTGCATTAAATAAAACAGGACAACTTGCATTAACTTTTTATGTTGCTCACGTAATTCTTGGAATGGGTATTATACAGGTAATAAATCCTGATAAAATGGGAAATTACTCAATTGAATTTTCAGTTTTATACGCCTTAATTTTCAGTATTTTTTCTGTTGTTTTTGCAATAGTATGGACTAAATATAAAAAAAGTGGACCATTGGAATGGATAATGCGAAAATTGACAGATTAAAACAGCCAGCAGGTAACAAAATGTAAACGTAATTGCGGGTTTTGTGCTTAATTTAAAGTTTGTATCTTTGAACAAAGTTTAGTGATAAATTGAAAGGTAAGTGCCTTAAAATCCGCAACTACGCTTACACAAATCGTTAGCCACCATAAAAAACCCAAAAAATAAGATTAGTAAATAAAGGTGAAAAAATTTGGTAAAACAAATACCGTACGGTATATTTGCAATATGAAAAGACCTGAGGAAACAAAAAAATATATTATAGAAAAAGTAGCACCTATTTTCAATAAAAAGGGATTTACAGGTACTTACTTATCAGATTTGGAGAAAGCAACAGGGCTTACCAAAGGAAGCATATATGGAAATTTTAAAAATAAAAATGAAGTTGCCATAGAGGCATTTAGATATAATTTTAAGCAATTAAGCAAAAAAATAAAATTCAGAATTGATAAATCAAAAACATCAAAGGAAAAAATATTAAAATTTATTGAGTTTTATGAAACTGAATATGAAAATATTATTAGAAATGGAGGTTGTCCAATTTTAAATACCGCAGTAGATACAGATGATGGGAATGAATTTTTAAAAATTGAAGTTCAAAAAGCAATTACAAATTGGATTACACTCATCGAAAATATACTAAAAGAAGGAATTAGAAAAAGTGAATTCAAAAATATAAATACGTATAAATTTTCAATTAAAATAATTTCTATAATTGAAGGCAGTATTATGATGGCAAAAGTATTAGACAATAAAGATATTATACAATATAATATTGAAAATTTAAAAAAGGAAATAGATAACTTTCTACAATAAAAAATTTAAACTAACATATACCGTACGGTATATTAAAATTAAAAAAATATGTATAAATTAATCAAAAAACCATTTTTTGGTTCATATATGGTTAAATGGAAAAACCCGTTAACCGAAAATGAAAAAATGAGTTGGAAACAATACACTATAAAAAGTAAATCAAACTCAGAAATTACAGGTTTATTTGCAAATGGAAAAAATAAAATAAAAGGAACAGTAGTATTAGGTCATCCAATGGTAAAACCAGCAAAAGGTTACTTTTTAAAAAATGGATATACAGAGATATTGCGAGAAAACGGATATAATGTTTTTGTGTTTGATTTCAATGGTTTTGGAGAAAGTAAAACAGGAAATTTCTCTTTCTTCTATGATATTATCGCTGTTGGGAATAAAGTTAAAGAAATTGCACCAGACCTACCCATTGGATATCACGGCATTTCATTAGGTGCAATGTGGTCAATAATCGCATTTACTGAAAAAAATAGTCCTTATAATTCAGCCATAATAGAAAGTGCACCGACAACATTAGATGATTATTGGATAAAATACCCTTTTGCGTATAAAGTGCTTAAAATTATGAATTATATTTTTCCGAAATACAAGAAAAAAATAAATATGTTAGAGAGATTTAGTGAAATGAAAAACTTAAAATCAATACTTCTTATTTATTCCAAGAAAGATAAAATAACACCTATAAGTATGGCTGAAAAATTTATGAATAAAAGTACAGTCCCTATTGAATTATACACTGTTGAAAATGCTAAACACGCAAATATAATAGGCTCGTCACATAAAAAAGAATATCTAAATAAAATAATTAATTACTTTAATAATCAACTAAAATAGAGTTATGAAAAGAGTTGTAATCACAGGAATAGGAGCGATAACACCAATCGGAAATAATATAAAAGATTTTTGGGATAATCTCATAAATGGAAATTCAGGTGCAAATTTAATTTCAAAATTTGATACTTCAAAATTTAAAACAAAATTCGCTTGTGAAGTAAAAAACTTTGATGAATTAGATTTTTTTAACAAAAAAGAAGCAAGAAAATTAGATAGAGTTACAAAATTTGGTTTAGTTGCATCTGAACAAGCAATAAAAGATGCTAACTTAATATTTAAATATCAAAACTTAAATCGAGTTGGAGTAATATTTTCAAGTGGTATTGGAGGATTTGAAACTTTTCAAAATGAAACAATTAACTATTGTAATAATTCATACACACCAAGATTTAATCCTTTTTTCATAACTAAAATTATTCCCAATAACACAGCAGGTCATATTTCTATAAAATATGGTCTTAAAGGTATAAATTCTTGTCCTGTTACTGCCTGTGCATCTTCAACTAATGGAATAATTCAAGCATATAACTATATTAAATGGAATAAGGCAGATATTATTATTACAGGTGGTTCAGAAGCACCAATTACAGAAACCGCAATTGGTGGCTTTAACGCAATGAAAGCATTATCAACAAATAACGAACTTTTTAATACCGCTTCTAAACCTTTTGACCAACAAAGAGACGGTTTTGTAATAGGAGAAGGTGCTGGAGCATTAGTAGTAGAAAGTTTAGAAAGTGCACTAAATAGAAAAGCAAAAATATATGCTGAAATAATTGGCGGAGGAGAAACATCAGATGCATATCACATAACAGGAACACATCCAAATGGTGAAGGAGCATATCAAGCAATGAAAGAAGCCATAAGAGAAAGTAATATAAACATAGATGAAATAAATTACATAAATGCACACGCTACTTCAACAGGGATTGGAGACTTATCAGAAGTAAATGCAATTTCAAGATTATTTAAAAATAATTTAAGTAAAATAAAAATTAGTGCAACAAAATCTATGACAGGTCATTTGTTAGGTGGCACAGGAGCAATTGAAACAATATCCACTTGCCTTTCTTTAAAAAACAACTTAATTCCACCAACAATAAATACTTCATTATTAGATGAAAAAATATCAAACGATTTCAATTTAGTAATGAAAAACAAACTAAAAACAGAAATAAATTATGCAATAAATAATAGTTTTGGATTTGGAGGACATTGTGCTTCTGTACTATTAAAAAAATACGTTGGCTAACAAAGTATATACTTAATGCGGGTTTTGTGCTAAATTCAAAGTGAATAGCATTTAATCAAGACCGCCAAATATAAAATTTTGGTTTGTAAGAAAAAATACAACAAAAATTATTATATTTGGCTACGTGCTAAACTGAAAAGACAGTTCTTTGAAGTCCCGCACTAAGCATATACAAACCGTTAGCGGTCATTACAAAACCGAACCCAGAATGACAATAATTGAACAAAATATTCAGACTTACGGACTTGTAACGGAATTGACAAAATCTCAAACTGAAAATTTTGAAATAATACAAAATCATTGG
>JALSVQ010000085.1 GCA_027073495.1 Flavobacteriaceae bacterium
CTACTACTTGCGGTGGCGGTGGTGGTGGTGGTGGTGTATTTTGTTGTTCTGGGATGTTTTCTACATCTTCTTCATCAACACCATCATAAGCCATTTGACCAATATCAATTTTGTTATCGTCAAAATTTTTCTTTTCAATAGTACGCCATACAAAAAACAAAATAGCAACCATCCCTACCAAAAAGTAGAGATTGCTTCTTTTGTTTAAGTCAGCATGTGGATTTTTCTTTAATTCCATATTTCTTTTATTTTACGATTGCAATTTAAATAAATTTTTGTCAATTATACAAATGAAAGTGCTTTAAAAATAAAATTATTTTCTTAATTAAGAATAATCCTATTAAAACACCAATAGTATTGGCTAAAAAATCAAGCCAATCTGCGCTGCGATGTTGATGCATTGCTCCTTGAATTATTTCAATAAAACCGCCAAAGAGTATAGCTATAATAGCTATAATAGCTGTTTTTCTTTGTTTTAATGCAAGTATCCATAATACTGTGAAGCCAAAATACATCAGCAGATGAACTAGTTTATCCAAATTTCGGATGTGAATAGTTGGTGTGCCTTCTAAATTGATGAGACTAGCAGTACTGATAGTTATTGTCCAAAGTACAGCAAGTATGGTATAGCTCTTATGCACCAATAAGTGCTTTATAATCTGGTGCACTCAATAAATCATCAAGTTCTGCTGTGTTACTCATTTTTACTTTTATCATCCAGCCTTTTCCATAAGCATCTGTATTGACAAATTCTGGATTTGCTTCTAGCTCTTCATTAAAAGCAATAATTTCTCCGGAAACTGGCATAAATAAGTCAGAAACAGTTTTTACCGCTTCTACTGTTCCAAATACTTCTTCTTTGTCTAATGTTTCACCTTCTGTTTCTACTTCTACATACACAATATCTCCTAATTCTTTCTGTGCAAAATCAGTAATACCTATTGTAGCTGTATCGCCTGAGACACTTATCCATTCGTGGTCTTTGGTGTATTTTAAATCGTCTTTTATATTCATTATATTATTTGATATTAATTTCCTAATTTGTATGTTATTGATATTCCAGAACGTACAAGTGTAGTAGGGAATGCTGTTGATATTTTATAACTGGAGAATGAATGATCGTAGAAGAATTTTGCAGATAAACTTCTTGTAAGATTGTAATCTGCCGTTACTTTAAGTCCCCACATATCTTGTCCTCCTGTTATTTGATTGTTTGATGCTTCTAAATTACGAATCACTGTTAAATCGTTTCGTAGTTTTAAGTCTGCTTTAATATTTAAATCACCTTTTAAGGTCACTTTTTTTCCAGCAAATCGTGTTTTCCATTTTAGATCTTTTATACGATAGCCTAAACCAAATATGTACTCTTTACCATTAATCTCGGTAAGCATATTGTTATCAAAACTCATATTGAGTTTTCTATCGGTTTTGATTTCAGCTTTTATTTTTAATGAGTTTTTAAGTTCAACATCTACTTTGATTAACGGACTAAATTGATCTTGAAGGTTAATGTTAGAAAACAAAGTTTCATTTAAAAAGTTATTAGATGCATCACGACCTGTTGGATTTTGTACATATTCAAGATTGGATCTAAACTGATTGATGGTATAACTACTCTTATAGCCATGTGCTATAGAAATACGTTTAAAACGTTTTTTGAACCATTTGATCTTAGTTAATCCTGTATAGGTAAATTTCCAGTTGGGAAGTGGGATGCTTCTAAAAGCTCCTAAGTCAACACTCCTTGCGTTGTCACCAGAATATGCTGCAAAAAAGGCTGGTAATAACACCGCTTGATTGTTTGCTCCATAACCATCTGGATAGGTTAATGCATTGGGGTTAATAGGTTCACCTGCTAGGCGTTGTGCTATAATAATTCTGTTTTTTCTAAAACTCTCATAGGTAACGGACTGATCAGCATTACTTTCGTCAAAGACAGTACGTATCATGTTCATTGACATGCTAAAGTTACCATACGTATTTGGTGATAATGCATTGTAGTCTGTTCCAGTCACTTGATATTGCTCTGAAAAATTACGAGCATAATCTTTATTTGCTGTTATATTTATTTTTAATCCTCGTATTGGTTCAACCACTGCTTTAAAATCTAAGAACTCTGTTGTAGCTTCTGTATAAGGTTTTGTAAATTCTGGGTATTGCGTAAGATAACCATTTTGAGCAGAAGCATTTCGTATGTCTGTTTTACTACCCATTACAAAATCTATAGTTGGGTCAAAAGTCCCAAAATATCCTGCGTTTTGCAGATATCCTGGCAGTCCAATACCACTCGTTTTTTTGTAGGTCAAGTTTACAGATTTCAAACTTGTCAATACGTCTAAAGCTACATTTTTAAAGGTTATTTTTTTTCTTCTACGAGCTGTGTTTTTATTTTTTACAGTTACTTTGTTCTTGCTATCTTTTAATACTTGCGTATTCTTTTTTGGTTTTTTACGTTGATTTTTCTTGCTACGTAATTTATTTATTCCGATAGTTTTATAAAATGTTTTCATATTTAGGCTAACACTCAAATTTTGTGTATTTGCATTTTGAATGGTGTTTCCTAAATTATATTCTGGTGAATTCGGATCAGTAGGATCGAGTTTTATTGCTTTAAGCGCATCAGAGCCTTTTTGCCAATCAAAATCACCTTTGTAAGAATAGGTTGCATCAATAAAGTTAAGTACAGGAATCTTTTTGAATGGCAATTTATAGTCCATTGCAAGCGACGTATGATGATGATTTGGTTCTCCTAGATTCCAGAAGCCATCCCAAACGGTGATGCCATCTACCATGTTTCCATTATCATCAATGTAGTTTTTAACGATATTATGGTTGGCATTTTGATATTTCAGTTTGATTGCTTTTGTCAAATCATAAGAAAGACTTACGGCATAATCAAGCATAAAATTACGTTTGTACAATTCATCTAATCCAATACCAAAGTCTTCTAGCTCACGATATTTCTGCGCATTAAACTGTCTGTTTATACTTGATGTAAATGCAAGACTTGAAGGCAAGAGATTCAGGTTAAAATCTTTTACAAATGTTAAATGTTTATTCAGTTTTGCCTTTTTAAAAGGTTCAAAAGTTAATGGTTTGAAACTATAAGCATAATCTGATGTTACGCGAACATTTTTATCAACATAACTTTCAACTTCAAAATCGTGATGATTCATTTCATTATAAGCATAGGAGAAAGTAAAATTAGAGATGTTATAAAAACGTGGTTTTGCCTTTATACTTTTTCCTTTTTTTAGACCAATGATATTAATACTCTTTCGTTGTGTATAGTTTTGAGCAACACTGTTTATAGAGTCTTTTTCTGCTTGACTTTGTGCTACTTTAAGTCGGTCATCCATTTTTACATCACGCAAGATAGGATCGTATTGTGGATCAATGAATTGTTCCGATGTAGCATAATTAATAGGGAAATTAATATTCCATTTTTTTGGTAATAATTTTCCAGCATTTACTGTAGATACAAAATCATATTGTTTGGAGTCTTCTATACTGCGTTCATTGGGTCTTTGACGTATTTCACCAAAACCAATAGTGTTGATTTTTCCTGTTAAAGACATCGTAGCAAAATCTGCAACATTAGCATCTATGGTTGAGATAGCTGCCCATCCACCTTCATTACTTAATGAAGCAAGACGTAATTCATCAAACCATGCTTCTCCACATTTATTACCATTTCCTGCATTTTTCAAGCCGACCATAAGCATACGAACATCACCAAAGTCAGGGTTTCCTTTTATTCCTATACGAAGTTTGTTGGGCTTACTGGCAGCTGAAGGGTCTAATACATCTTCATCAAACCATTGCACAACATTAATAGGTAAATTGTCTGTTATACGTTTTAACTTTGCATCATTAAGTAGTTTTAGTGCTAAATCTATTTGATTGTCTTCTGGCCAAATTTCACTAGCTGAACCACTACCCCAAGCGGTAGTTTTAAGTGGAAGTTCTACTTGATAGTAGTTTTCACTAATATCAGAACCTAGACGTATATAACCTATTAAATCATCATCATTGAGCACTTGTCCATCCATTTCTTCAAGATGAATAAACATTTTTAAACGTTTGTATTGGCGCATATCAACACTTACATTTTTATAAACACCACGTGAATCTGTTTTTTCTAATTCACAGACCTTCATACTTAAGGACTGTTCGTTTGCACGAATAACATCATTGTTTTGATATTGGGCATCACGTATTATTCCTGGAGGAAGTACATAAGGTATTGGACTTCTTCCTTCGTTTTCAAAAAGGTTTACCGAATTAACATCGACTACGGTGCCATCATCATCTGGATTCGGATCAGTTGGGTCAAGAGTATAGCGGTACCGTCTCCAATCACTACGTGCCAATTCTAATTTACCAAAACGCAATACTACAGGTTCATCAAAATTTTTGAGGAACATACGCATAAAACGAATGGATCTAAAATCACTAATACCTCCATAAGCAGTTACATTATCCATATTGTAAATAGGAATTTTAAACTGTATCCAACGTGCTTGTCTTGTTGTACCGTTTGGCAAAGTAGCTGTTGTTGTTGTTTTTATATCAGAAACATAACGATCTGCTAAGGTCATATTAGGGTGCAATGGCACCGTGTAATCATAGAAACTTTCTATAGTGTTCATTGTTTGATCACGATTGACGTCCTCCACATCTGGTATGGTTACACCACCTTGTGTTGCTCCACTTGTATTGATAGGGGAGTTTCCCTCTACACCATTAATATATTTATAGCGTTCCAATAAGTTTGGGGAATCTACATTGAGGTAGTATTTATAATCATCTGTTGAAGGGTCAGCTTGAGCTTTAGTTAATGCTACACCAGAAAGTCCATTCAGAAATGCTTGGTGTATTGCTGTTTCTTCTGCATCATCATAACCATCATAACCAACATCTTGTTTTGAACGGTGCGCTTCATCGGTATCAAAAGCGTATATTAATGATTGGTTATCAGGGACTTTACTCCAAACTGTTGTAAGGTCTGTTGTAGAACCATCAGCAGGTAATCCGTTTTCATAAAATTTTCTTCTATCCGCAAGTACATCTTCTGATACAGAGCCAAGATTAAAATGTAATTCACCTCCGGAAGCTCCTGTATTACTCATATATGGGTCTAATAACCAGAATTCAATATATTCTACATTGGCTTGTTCAAAATCTGTAGTAGTTAACGATCGTGTTATTCCACCCCAACGATCTGCTGGGTTAATGAACTTTCCTGTAGCAGGGTCAACATTATTGATATCATAGTTATACGATCCACGTTCATCTGGATAGTAAGCTAAATCCAAAGTCTGCAGTGAACTCACATTGCCTTGGGCTATTTCCATTTCTGGAAAAAGTTCTGTTAATTGTACTGGGCGTGTTTCGTCTCTTGAAATTTCGTTTTCATCGATATTATCTGGTCTTCTACTTCCATAAAGTGGATAATCAATGGTGTACCAGTTTAACTTAGCTCTATTTTTTCCATAATCTAAATCATTGACTAGTGTTCCTTCAGGAAAAATATATGCAGGTGTACTGGCTAGTTTCCAAGCTAGCGGAGATTTGAGTTCAATGATAGACTGCGCACTTTCAAAATCATCTACATAGGTAGTTGCTTCTCCATTTATTTCAGATTTTTTTGGAGCACCAGGCTTTAAGTAAGCAATTTCTCCTGCAAAAGAGAAATTAGAAGGTGCATCGGTATCAATATTTGGCAATTTATTAGCCAAGCGCGTTAAGAAAGGAACTTCGCTACTGTAAGCACCGTTGAAGCCAAAAATAGTATTATTAACAGATTCTAACCCGTAGGAAGTTGTGGTTGTGATTGGTGTTTCATTAAGGTGCAGATAGGTTGCGCCAAACATTATTTTATCAGAAATTTTATGTTCTACATTTAAACCTGTAAAGCTTTTGCGTTGTTGACTAAATGTAGCATTATTCTCTACAGTTACATTTATTGGCGTATTCGAATTATTTAAAGAAGGATCTAAAATTTGTACTTTTCCCATAGGGTAATTTACAACATAATCAACACCTTCTTGCAGTGTTCTTCCTCCTGCGGTAACACGCACTGAGCCTCTAGGAGCGTTGTAAACACCTAATGAAATACCATTTGAACCATTTGATTTGTAATGTCCTTTTAATAAAAACTTATTGAGTTCTGCATTTTGCATTGCATTGGCTTTTGACTCGGTATAAAGCTGCCTAAAAACATATTTTAATTGATTAGCATTGTATGTAGCTACATTGTTATAATCTTCTAATGGCGAGGTGCGTAATTTGTTAAATAAATATTCTCCAAATGGTTCTGCCGAGGTAAAAATAATTCGCCCATTTTGTTTGTCAACGGTTATACCTTGTATAAAGTCAAAAAAACCATCACCACCTTGTTGTGGATCGTTATTGAAATTTAATCGGTCAAGATTAAAAACTTTTAGGAGTACTTTATTGACAACATCTGGAGGAAGTGCTGCTGTTGTTTCAGTTAAATAATTAATAGGAACTCCCGCTTCATTATAAAGCAAATTTAATTTAAAATCATCTTCTTCTATCTGATAACCAATAGTGTAAATATTTTTCATCATCAAATCCCAAATAGGTTCATTGACGTTTGATATATTACTTCGTAATAGTTTTACAACTAGATTTTCTGGAGATTCAATACCATCAGAAGCAAATTCTCCTACTTGATACACTTGAGACCCTACAGTAAATTGGAATGCAACGGCAAGTATTTCATCATTATTTAAACGGCTGTTTAAAGTGATGTAACCTAGTTCCGTGTTTAGTTTGTATTCATTCTCATTTAGTTTTTTGGCGTTTTCTAGCATTACATAATCCATACCTTGATTGACAGTAGTGCCCGAAAAAGCTGTTGAAACAGTTGCTATATCTCGAATACCATTTGTCAATAATGAACTTGAACCTATTGTCTCTGGGTTGAAACCGTTGACACTGTTGTCTGGATACGTATTTGGGCTAATAATAAAACCTGCTGGAGGTGTGTCCAAACCAATACTATTTGGGTTTGATTCTCCAAGGTCTTGAAGGGCAACAATACTACGTATGTTTTCGGTTTGCGTCGTTCTATTGGTTTTCCAAACTTCTATTTTTGTAATTTTAATTCTACTACGGATAAATGGATATTCTGCTAAAGCTTTATCATAGTTTTCTCTAAAGTATTGTGCTAAAAAGAAATGCCTGTCTTGTTCATAATCTATAGCATATCGTTCGTAATTTTCTAATTTCCCATCACCTTGTGCTTTTATAGTTTTGGTTTCTGATTTTTGTTTGGATAATACGGCTGTTACTGTGGTGCGTCCAAACTGTAGTTGAGTTTTGAAGCCAAATAAGCTTTGTGCACCAGTAATCAATGAACTGTTTAAAGGCATACTCACATTACCAACTTCTATTTTTCGTAAGATACCATCATCATCCAAACCTGCATTAGGATCAAACTCTAATTTCATTAAATTTTGAAATTCAAACGATGCATTAGTATCAAAATTGGTATTCACTTTTAGTCGTGTACCAACTTTTCCTAACATGCTCAAACTGATTTTTTGGTCAAATAAAGGAGTTGTACTTGTTCTATTTTCGACAGGAATAGAAGGATTATCTCTTTTTTGATAATTTACACCTAAGTCAAGTGTTAATGAACCTTTTGGTATTACTTCCACGGTATTTCCACCAAATATTGTTTTGAAAAAATCATTATTAACATACATTGCTGGAAGCAAGTTTTTTTGCTTTGCCTTAGCTGAAGATTTAACCGAGGCCATTGCATCCAATTTATCTTTAAAATGGGAGGCCATCGCTTCTTTCATTACCAATTTTTGATATTGTGCTACAGTCAATGTTTTGGGATAAACCACATTAAAAGTTCCTGCTTTTTCGGTATAGACATAGGTATTTGTCTTGGCGTCATACGTATATTTGGAAACAATAGAATTGGGATTGTTTAATTGAAATTGCCCTATATAAAAGGGTTTTTGTTCTGTTTTGGTAGAGTCCTGAGCAAAAATACTACTTGTATATGCAAAGAATAATAGCAGTATAAAGTATTTTATTTTTGCAATATTTGGTTTTATAGTTTTCAAAAAATTATATTTTTTTTAGTGCTTGTTTAATAATTGCTTCAACACTTAAATCTGTGTTTTGTTTTAGAATAGAATCAATCACTCTTTCCGATTGTTTTTTATTAAATCCTAAGACCTCTAATGCTGATAACGCTTCATCTTTGTTCGTATTGTTTTGAACCATAGAAACTTCATCTAAATCATAGGTTTTAAGTATTTTATCTTTCAAGTCAATAATGAGTCTTTGTGCTGTTTTGGCACCAATACCTTTGACAGATTGTATGGTAGCTACATCACTAGATGCTATGGCTTGTTGTACTTGTTTGGGAGTCATTGAGGAGAGCATCGTGCGCGCAATACTTGCTCCAATACCTGAAACTGATATGAGTAATCGAAATATTTCACGTTCCATGTTGTCCTTAAAGCCAAATAATGTTTGTGAATCTTCTTTGACAATTAAATGGGTAAAGAATTTTTGTTTTTCTTCCGTATTAATTTTAGAAAATGTGTTCAGCGAAATATGTAAAATATATCCAACACCTCCACAATCTATTACGACGTATGTAGGTGTTTTTTCTACTAACTTACCTTGAATATGCGTTATCATTTTTTAGTATCAGTTTAACTCCAAAAGTAACTATTTTTAATTAAACTAAAAAACTTTTAACGTTTTGACTTGTTTTGAGCATCAACAACAGCTATTGTTGCCATATTTACCATTTCATCTACACTAGCTCCAAGCTGTAATATATGAACTGGTTTTTTCATACCAAGTAAAATAGGTCCAATGGATACTGAACCGTTTAATTCTTTCATCAGTTTGTATGTGATATTGGCAGCTGCAAGATTAGGAAAAACCATTACATTTACTTTTTTATCAACCAATTTTGAAAACGGATACTTCGTCTTAAGCATTTCATTATTCAATGCAAAATCAGCTTGAATTTCGCCATCTACAACAACATCAGGAAAATAGCGATGGATATGCTGTACCGCTTCACGTATTTTGTGTGAATCTTCAGTATCCGATGAACCAAAATTAGAATACGATACCATAGCAATATTCGGTTTCATACCAAATTTTTTGGCTAGTAATGCCGTGAGTTGTGATATTTTAGCCAGTTGTTTTGCTGTTGGATTTATATTGATAGTAGTATCTGAAAGAAACAAAGGACCTCTTTTGGTAAGCATTAGGTTTGTAGCAGCAATACGAGTCACTCCTTTATCCATCCCAATAAGTTCTAGCATGGGTTTAACAATAGAAGCATAACTACGTGAATATCCTGTTATTAAGGCGTCAGCATCACCATTATTAACCATCATAGCAGCAAAATAATTGCGTTCACGCATCCATTTTTGTGCTTCCAAGAGTGTTACGCCTTTGCGCTGGCGTTTTTTCCAATAGGTTTCTGCAAATTTAAAACGTCTTTTCTTTTCTTCTAGAGATTTTGGGTCAATGATAGTAACATCAGCATCAAAGCCAATTTCGTTTTTAAGATCTAAAATGGTTTCACGATCACCTAATAATATAGGTATTCCAATGCGTTCATCATAAATGATTTGAGCAGCTTTAAGCACATCTAAATGATCTGCTTCTGCAAAGACAACACGTTTTGGGTCTCTTTTTGCTCTATTATGTAGTAAACGGATAATTTTATTACCAGAACCTAAGCGTTCCATAAGACTTTCTTTATACGCTTCCATATCTTTGATAGGATTCAAAGCAATACCAGAGTCCATAGCTGCCTGTGCTACAGCTGGTGGTACTTCGTAAATTAATCTTGGATCAAAAGGTTTTGGAATGATATACTCTTTACCAAATTTTAAATTCACCTCATCATAAACAATATTCACTTGCTCAGGAACGGGTTGTTTGGCAAGATTTGCAAGCGCATGAACCGCTGCAAGTTTCATGGCTTCATTAATTTTTGTAGCACGAACATCTAGCGCGCCTCTAAATATGTATGGAAAACCAAGCACATTATTCACTTGATTAGGATGGTCAGAGCGTCCTGTTGCCATAATGATATCATCACGCGTTTTAATAGCCAAATCATAAGCTATTTCTGGCGAAGGGTTGGCGAGCGCAAATACAATAGGGCGTTTTGCCATCAGTTTTAAATATTCGGGAGGCAAAACATCTGCTTTAGATAATCCAACAAACACATCTGCATTTTTGATTGCATCTTCAAGCGTGTGAAGTTTTCTAGCGGTAGCAAATTCAGCTTTTTGAGGTGTAAGGCTATCTCTGTCTTTACGAATTACGCCTTTACTGTCAACCATAACTAGGTTTTTGGGGTCAACACCCAATTTGATATATAGTCGCGAACAAGATACTGCTGCAGCACCTGCTCCATTAACTACTATTTTTATTTTATTGAGTTTCTTTTTTGCTAATTCGACTGCATTTTTTAATGCAGCAGCAGAAATAATAGCTGTTCCATGCTGATCGTCGTGCATTAAAGGAATATCGAGCTCTTCTTTTAAGCGTCTTTCTATTTCAAAAGCTTCGGGTGCCTTGATATCTTCTAAGTTGATACCACCAAATGTTGGCGCTATCATTTTAACAGTTTCTATAAATTTATCGATATCTGTGGTGTCTATTTCGATATCAAAAACATCAATATCTGCAAAAATTTTGAACAATAAGCCTTTACCTTCCATTACAGGTTTTGAAGCTAGTGCACCAATATTACCAAGTCCTAAAACGGCAGTTCCGTTAGAAATAACCGCAACAAGATTACCTTTTGAAGTGTATTTGTAGACATCATCTGGATTTTTTTCTATTTGTAAGCAAGGTGCTGCTACTCCTGGAGAGTATGCCAAAGAAAGATCACGTTGTGATGCGTATTTTTTGGTTGGTACAACTTCAATTTTACCAGGTTTTGGCTTTGAATGATATACTAAAGCTGCTCTTTTTAATCGATTATCGCTCATTATTTTGGTATTAAAATGAAATACAAAGATACTATTTTTAGCTACATTAGTATTGTAAAAATGAAAAATGAAAAACGAGAAGCAAAAAACCACAGCGAGTGTTGCTCAAACATTAAATAGTTTGAAATGTAATTAGTATAATAATTATATAGATAATCAATAAGTTACGACTTTTTTTAATTTTTTAGCTGACAACACACTACGTTTTATGATTATCTTCGATAAATATTAATGAAATAAAAATTTAATTTTTCAAAATATTTCGTTATGTTTGCAAAAATACAACGAAAATATGATAACGGTAAAAGAAGCAATTCAACTCGTATTAAAAGAGACAGAAACCACAAAGAAGACAAAGAAGATTTTGGTAGCGAACGCCTTGAACTATGTTTTGTCAGAGGATGTATTTTCTCCTATTAATATGCCGCCATTTAGACAATCTTCTATGGATGGCTACGCTATAAATGCACATACTGAAAAAACATATAAAATTGTTAACGAAGTAAAAGCTGGCGATGGTCATCTTTGCAGCCTAAAACCTGGCGAAGCCATAAGAATATTCACAGGAGCTGCTGTTCCTGATACTGCTAATACGGTTATTATTCAAGAACATGTAACGGTAGCAGATAAAACGCTTACTTATGAAAAAGAAGTTAAGTTAAAAGATAATATTCGTAAAATTGGAGAGCAAATACAAAAGGGAGACTTAGCCCTAAAGAAAAACACCAAGTTAAATGCAGCTGCAATTGGTTTTCTATCTACGCTAGGTATTACCGAAATTCAAGTTTATAAAAAACCAACTATTGCTATTTTAGTAACAGGAAACGAGTTGATACAACCTGGAGAAATGCTAACACACGGTAAAATATACGAAAGTAATTCTGTGATGTTAAAAAGTGCCTTACAAAGTTTGGACTACAATCAAGTAACAGTTCACAAAATAAGCGATGTTTATGAAGACACCAAAAACACTATTGAAAAAATAATAAACACGAGTGATTTAGTGCTTGTTTCTGGAGGAATTTCTGTTGGAGATTATGATTTTGTAGGGAAAGCATTAAAAGAAGTCGAAGTAGCACAAGTATTTTATAAAGTAAGACAGAAACCCGGAAAGCCTTTATTTTTTGGTAAAAAAGGAAACACAACCATTTTTGCACTACCAGGAAACCCTGCATCTGCTATGAGCTGTTTTTATATTTATGTTTCATTAGCTTTAGAAATCATTTCTGGTAATAATGCAGCATCTCATAATACTTTACAACTAACAGCTACTACAGATTTTATTAAAAAAGGCGATAGAGCTCAGTTTTTAAAAGCATTTGCTACACATAATGAAGTTGCAGTTTTAGAAGGGCAAAACTCAGCTATGTTGCACACTTTTGCGCTGGCAAACGCTTTAGTTTATATCGATCAAGATACTAGTGGTATAAAAAAAGGTGATTTAGTTACTGTTTATAAACTTCCAAATTAAAGCGATGTCTTTTAATATAAAAAATAGAATTTGGATAAAAATAAACGAAGACATGTTGCTTGGTAAAGGAAGAGTAGCTTTGTTAAAAGAGATAGAACAAACAGGTTCGCTATCTAAAGCTGCCAAAAAGCTTAATATTTCTTATAAAAAAGCATGGAGTTTAATACAAGATGTAAACAAAATTTCCAAACAAACGGTAACTCATAAAACAATTGGTGGTAAAGGTGGAGGAGGAACACAACTCACACCTTATGGAAAAAAACTCATCGAAACCTATGAAGAAATTAAGAGTAATTGTACTGCGTTTCTCGAAAATGAAACAAAAAAATTAAACGAACTTTTATGATGCTCTCTACAGAAAATATGATTTTATTTTTGTGTATATTAAGCATCATTGCTTTTTTGTACGCAAGCGTTGGTCATGGAGGAGCAAGTGGTTATTTGGCATTAATGACCCTTTTTTCATTTTCTCATGTTTTTATGAAACCTACAGCTTTACTACTGAACTTATTTGTTTCTGCAATAGCGTTTTACTTTTACTATAAAGAAGGCTATTTTAATAGAAAACTGTTTTTGTATTTTGCCATAGCATCTATTCCAATGGCTTATCTTGGAGGTACAATCGCTTTAGATCCAAAAATTTATAAATATATTTTGGGCGTTTTTTTAATTATAGCCGTATTAAAAATGCTTAATGTATTCAACACGAGCAAAAACATTGAAAAAACACAAGACGTAGTACTCTGGCAAGGCTTGTTAGTTGGAGCAATAATTGGTTTTTTCTCTGGTTTGATAGGAATAGGCGGAGGCATAATATTAACACCTGTTATTTTACTTTTTAATTGGGGGAAAATTAAAGAATCTGCTGCTGTTTCAGCATTATTTATATGGGTAAATTCGGCTTCTGGTCTAATAGGTCAGGTAAATAGTGGCGCAGTTCTCACTAAGCAATCTTTTATATTTGTTGCTATTGCGCTTATAGGAGGTCTTGCAGGAGGTTATTATGGTAGTAAAATATTAAAACCTAAACGATTGAAACAGGTACTTGCTTTTGTATTAATAACAGCATCAATAAAACTTTTTTTAGTATGATAATAAAAACAACATATTATGGCTTAATATCCGAAATAACACATTGTGAATCAGAAGAAATAGCTTTTGAAGGTCTCGCTGTTTCCGAATTTAAAACACTGCTTTTCGAGAAATATCCATTGCTAAAAGGTACTGTTTTTCAATTGGCTCAAAACAATACTATTTTAGCAGAAGAAGCTACAATTACCAATCATGAAATCGCATTATTACCGCCTTTTGCAGGTGGATAAAAAAAATAAATTTGAATAGATATAGTAAACATATTATTTTAGATAAAATCGGCAAGTCTGGACAAGAAAAACTTTCCAATGCCAAGGTGTTGGTAATAGGCGCTGGTGGTTTAGGCTGCCCTGTATTGCAATATATAGCTGCTGCTGGAGTAGGAACTATTGGTATTGTTGATTTTGATTTGGTTGAAGCATCAAATTTGCAACGGCAAATATTGTATGGCACAAAATCATTAGGCAAAAACAAAGCTTTAGAAGCCAAAAAGCATTTAGAAAATCTCAATGATGAGATTACAATCGTAGCATATCCTTTTAGACTAGAACATAAAAATGCACTTTCATTGTTTAGTGAATATGATATTATTGTAGATGGAACAGATAATTTTGCTACAAGATATTTGGTAAATGATGCTGCTATAATCACCAACAAACCCTTAGTTTATGGTGCAATTTACAAATTTGAAGGTCAAGTAACGGTTTTTAATTATAATAATGGTGCGAGTTATAGATGCTTATTTCCGCAAGAAAACACACAAGCACTTAATTGTTCGCAAATAGGTGTTCTTGGTGTGTTGCCAGGTATTATCGGAACGATGCAAGCCAATGAAGTTTTAAAGCTAATTTTAGAAATCGGCGATGTTCTTAGTCAGAAATTATTATGTTACAATGCATTAAATTGCAGTATGCAAATTATTTCGTATTCAAAAAATGAAGCAGCCATAGCTGCTGTATTAAATAATAAAGCAAATTTTAAACACACTGTAGAAACAGCAACTTGCCTAAGCAGTAACGAAATTGAAGCTGAAACTGCTTTAGCACTAGAAAATACATTGTTTGTTGATGTAAGAGAACCACACGAAGAACCAAAACTACATTTAGACAATCTTTTAGCTATCCCATTACATCAATTAGAAGATAATATTCACAAAATAGACACCACTAAAAGATTACTATTTTTCTGTGCTTCTGGTGTTAGAAGCCTGCAAGCAATTCAACTATTAAAATTAGATAAAAACACAGAAACATACAGTATAAAAAACGGTATAAAATCACTACTAAAATATATAAAAAATGAAAAAATCGAGTCATAAAAATGTTTTTAAAGACGGTGCTATAAGTGCTGAATTTGTGGGTAATTCCATAGCGAAACATCAAACAAAAACAAGTATAGGAGCACATAATATTTTTCTTGGTCAAGTACGTGCAGATCAAATAGACAATACAACAGTAGCAGCTATAGAATATACCGCTCACGAAGAGATGGCAAATGCCAAATTTCATGAAATAAGAGAAGCTGCTTTTGATAAATATGATTTAACCTGTATGCACATTTACCATAGTTTAGGTGTAGTAGAAGCTGGTGAAATCTGTCTCTTTATCTTTGTTTCATCTAAGAGCAGAAAAACCGTATTTGAAGCTATAGAATATATTGTAGAACGCGTAAAAAAAGAAGTTCCTGTCTTTGGAAAAGAGCTATTTACAGGCGTTAATAATGATGATAAAACACACCAATGGAAAGTAAATTCATAAGAAAATGGTAGATATAACACATAAAAATTCCACTTTACGTAAAGCAACAGCACAAGCAACGGTAAAAGTAAGTAAACCAGAAACTATACAAGCAATACAAGAAAAAACAGTACCAAAAGGCGATGTTTTTGCTATGAGTAAAGCCGCAGGGTTACTCGGTGTAAAAAAAACACCAGAGCTCTTACCTGATTGTCATCCTATGCCAATAGAATTTACGGGTATTGAATATACTATTAACGGTCTAGAAATAACCATAACATTTAGTGTTAAAACAATATACAAAACGGGAGTGGAAGTAGAAGCTATGCACGGAGCAAGTGTTGTTGCACTTAATATGTATGATATGCTCAAACCAATAGACAAAGGCATAGAGATATTAAATATAAAACTACTTGCTAAAACTGGCGGAAAATCAGATATAAAACATTTAAAAGAAAAGAATCTTACAGCAGCAGTCATTGTTTGTTCGGATAGTATTTCTGCCAATAAAAATGTAGATAAAGCAGGAAAAGCCATTATCAGTATTTTAGAAGATTGTAATGTAAAAATTCAAGATTACACCGTTATTCCAGATGAAATTGATCAAATTCAAGAAAAGGCAAAAAGCTATCAAGAGCAAGGTGTTGATATCATCATTTACACAGGTGGAACAGGCTTATCTCAACGCGATGTCACTCCAGAAGCCTTGATACCTTTGCTCGATAGAAGAATAGAAGGTATTGAAGAAGCGATCAGAAAACACGGTCAAGACAGAACACCTTTTGCTATGCTTTCACGCAGTGTTGCTGGAACTATAAAAAACAGTTTAGTACTCGCTTTGCCAGGCTCTACAAATGGCGCAAAAGAATCAATGCAAGCTATTTTTCCTGCAGCATTGCACGTATTTAGCGTGTTAAAAGGAGAACGACATAATTAAAATAACAAATGCAAGACAAAACAAATATACTAACAGACTCGTTTAACAGAAAACACACCTATTTGCGTATTTCATTAATAGAAAACTGCAATTTAAGGTGTACCTATTGTATGCCCGAAGAAGGTTTAAAGCTTACTCCAAAATCCCAAATAATGACAGGAGATGAGGTTTATGAAATTGCTAAAACTTTTGTAGCAAATGGTGTATCTCGTATTCGGTTAACTGGTGGAGAACCATTGATTAGAAAAGATATTAAGGATATTATAAAAAATCTTGCTACGCTAGACGTATCGCTTAGCATAACAACTAATGCCATTAGGTTAGCTGAGTTTCTCCCTTTTTTAAAAGAATATAATGTAAACCGTTTAAACATAAGTTTAGACACCTTAAAGCAAGATAAATTCAAGCACATAACGAGACGTGATTACTACCAAAAAGTAATGGACAATATTAACCTTGCCATTAAAGAAGGTTTTTTTGTCAAACTCAATATTGTTTTAATAAAAGGTTTTAATGATAATGAAATTATTGATTTCATTGAACTTACTAAAGATTCAGCTATTGTTATTCGCTTTATAGAGTTTATGCCTTTTGATGGTAATAAATGGAATAAAGAAAAATTAGTTTCTTACGATGAAATAATAAAAAAGGTTGAAGCTAACTATCAAAAAGAGCAGGTATTACGTATCAAAGATGCACCAAATGACACTTCAAAAAATTATCAGATAGCAGATTACAAAGGAAGTTTTGCTGTGATTAGTTCGGTAACAAACCCATTTTGTGATTCTTGTAACCGCATACGTTTAACGGCAAACGGACAAATAAAAAACTGTCTTTTCTCTGCAACCGAGAGCGATATCCTAACACCATTAAGAAAAGGAGAAGATATCCGTCCAATAATTGCTAAAACCTTACAAAATAAATTTAAAGTACGTGGCGGAATGAATACTTTAGAAAAACTCGAAGACGCATCGCTACATACCAAAAATAGAAATATGACCACAATTGGAGGGTAGCTATTGTTAGTCTAATCCTTTTTGCACATTAGGTAATCAAATCATTATGTCACAAAAAATAGTACATACTGTTATTGCTTGGTTTCTCAAAAAAAGATTGCATCATATGCAATTGTTTTTTGAGCATCCTTTTGATGTGCAACGGGATATATTATTAGCATTAATAGCACAAAACAAAAATTGTTTATTTGGAAAAGAACATCAGTTTGAAACACTACAAAACTATAATGATTTCTCTCAAAAAGTGCCACTTCAAAACTATGAAAGTCTTGCGTCATACATCACGAAAATGCAAGCGGGAAAACAAAATATATTAACCAGTAATTCTGTAAAATGGTTTGCAAAATCCAGCGGCACTAGTAATGCTAAAAGTAAATTTATACCCATAACCAAAGTTTCTCTTGAAGATGGGCATTATAAAGCGGTAAAAGATCTTCTTGCAGTGTATTTGCATAACAATCCTACTTCAAAAATGTTTGAAGGTAAGGGTTTGCGTCTTGGCGGAAGTAGCAAAAACTACAAAGAACAAGAAACTGTAGTTGGTGATCTGTCAGCTATTATAATAGAAAACTTGCCTATTTGGGCTGACCTGAGGAGCACGCCCAAACAAGAAACGGCACTGCTTACAGAATGGGAAGAAAAAATGCAACGTATTATAGCAGAAAGTGCCGAAGACAATGTAACGAATATAGCAGGAGTACCTTCGTGGATGTTGATATTATTAAGAAAAATGCTTCAGCAATACGGTAAATCGAATTTATTAGCATTATGGCCTAATCTTGAGGTCTATTTTCACGGAGGTGTAAATTTTGCACCATATAAGAAACAATTTGAACAGCTAATTCCTAAAGAAGACTTTAAATATTACGAAATATACAATGCTTCCGAAGGCTTTTTTGCATTTCAAGATCGGAATTATAAAAATGATTTACTCTTGCTTTTGGATCACGGCATTTTTTACGAGTTTATACCCATGACGGCTTTCAATGGCTTAGCATCTAAAACAATTCAATTAAAAGAAGTAGAACTCAATACCAATTATGCTATAGTAATCACTACAAATGGCGGATTATGGCGTTATATTGTAGGTGACACGATTACTTTTACAGCATTAAAACCTTTTCGTATTAAAGTAACCGGGAGAATACAACATTTTATCAACTCCTTTGGAGAAGAATTAATTATTGATAATGCAGAAAAAG
>JALSVQ010000086.1 GCA_027073495.1 Flavobacteriaceae bacterium
TATTTAAACTCTGTAAAAGTTTTATTTTTTCAGGCTTAGCATCTGGGTTTAGACTATCTTTTTTGTTGATTTTTGCTTCAAAATCATTATTTATAGAAAAATTAATAATTTGCGTTTTGTTTCTACCTGGTGTTTTCTTACCTACATAGGCAAAACGGGTATAATCTGCAATATCATTAGGGTCTATACTTGCTTGATATTCATCATAATATTGTTCAAAACTTGGTGTATTGGTGTAGTTTATACTTGGTGTAACCGCATGACGTATCGCTTGTATCTTTTTGCCTTCTTTAAAGCGGAATAAACCATAAAAAGTTGTTTTGGCTGCTACGTTATAATTATAAGTTCTAAAAGCATCAAAACCCGAAATAGTATCTGTTTTTACACGATTTTCTAAACCATCCCAATATTTTCGTTGCGTTTGAAGATTCCATACTTCGTTATAATTACCCGAAATACTAAAGTTGATATGTTTTAAAGCATTGAAGTTCGTGCTAATGATTGAACTTTGCTCAATACCTGTTTTTGCTTTTTCAAACATACTAGCTTTAAAAAAATGCGTTTCGTCAGTGGTGATGCTGTTGGTAGCGTTTAGGTTATAATTCAGATTTAAATTACTTAATATATTCTTTTTATTAAACAGCTTTGCAAATGGAAAAAAGGTTTTGATACTTGTCGATAAATTTGGTAATGAAAGCGCAATTTTTTCGGTATTGAAGTTTTGATTGATACTCGCATTTATGCTCAATGGGTTAAAGACTGTGCCCAACATATTATTGGTGTAGTTCAAACTGGAAGTGCTGATGTTATTGAGTTGTTGTGCTTGATAGTTTACATCTACATTATCACGATAAAACTGCGAGGAACTATAATTAACACTAGCGTTAAAAGAGCTATTTGGACTTGATTTTCTGTCAGGACTATGATTCCACTGTATCTTATAGAGTTTCCTGACTTGATAATTTGGGAAACCACGTTCGCTAGTAATCATATTGCTATAATCAATGCTAAAACGCCCACTGTAATGGTATCTTTTCTTGTAATTACTATTTATCTTTAAACCATAACTACCATTCATATAAATGCTCCCTTGTAGCGCAAGATCAAGATAATTACTGATAGCAAAATAATATCCTCCGTTTTGTAAAAAATAACCATATCTCGAATCGTCTCCCCAAACAGGCATTAAAATACCTGAAGTCTGCGTGTCTGTTATTGGAAAAAAAGCAAAAGGAATACCTAAGGGAGTCGGTACGTTTTCAAGGACTAAATGACTGTATCCTGCAATGATTTTTTTGTTAGGAATGAGCTTCATTTTGTGAATATGAATATAATATTCAGGTTTGTAGATGTCTTCTGCAGTAGTGATACGCGCATCTTTGGCAAAGATAACGGAGTCATTTTCTTTTTTGGAATAGGCTAGAAAATATTTTAAATCTTTGTTGCCCTCCATTTCAGAAACCGAATTGTGGAGCAATGCCTTTTTAGTTTTGTAGTTAACACGCATTTCGTCGTGTGTTGAGGTATTCCCATCTTGCGTAAAAACAGGTCTTTGTGTAAGTTCTCCTAAACTATCTTTTATACCTGTAGCATAGATTTCATCTTTATTGAAGTCAATAATGATGAGTCCAGCCTCTATATCAATGCCATTGTAGGTTATTTTGGCTTCGTTATAGAGATACATTTTGTTCTCTTTTTTAACTATTTTGATATAGTCAGTAGCTTTATGAGGTACATCACCACTGAGTATTGCAGCTTTAATGTGTTTTGTAGTGTCTGAAGGAATAGTATTCTTTTCAGTGCTATTAACTTTGTTTTTGGTATTTATTTCTTGCGTTTGTATTTTTTTGGCAGGGATTTTGAAGGGTTTTTTAGTAGGAATTTCTTGTGCTAGCATATAGTTGCTACTTAATAAGAGCAAGAGTCCTAAAAAAAATGTATTTTTGCATGTGTTAATCAATATGTTTGCCTTTATGTAATGCTTTTTTGCACTACAATAATAGCGCCAAATTTACATATATTTTTAATAACGAATTTAGTATTTAATAAAATCTTATGAAAAGGAACATTAAAGTAGTGCTAACAAGTTTATTGCTGTTATTTACAGGAGTTACACTTCAGGCTCAAAAAAAGTCAAAACCAAAACAATTTGTAGTTGTTCTCGATGCGGGTCATGGTGGGCATGACCCAGGTACGCATGGTTCCAAAAAATATAAAGATAAAGAAAAAGATATTGCACTCAAAATTGTTTTAGCCCTAGGGAAAAAGCTCAAAAAATTATCCAATATTAAAATTATTTACACCCGTAAGACGGATGTGTTTATTCCGTTAAAGAAGCGTGCCGCAATAGCAAATAAAGCAGATGCAGACTTATTTGTTTCGGTGCATTGCAATTCAGCTTCCTACAAAGCACACGGTACAGAATCTTGGGTTTTGGGATTGCATAAAAGTGCAGCAAATTTCAATATTGCTAAAAAAGAAAATGCAGTTATTTTTTTGGAAGATGATTATGAATTGAATTATCAAGGATTTGATCCTAATTCTCCCGAATCTATTATTGGTTTAACGCTTATGCAAGATGAGTTTTTAGAGCAGAGTATTCAATTGGCAACTTTTGTAGAGTCAAATTTTAAAGTAAAAAAGATACATTCTCGTGGCGTGAAACAAGCAGGATTTTGGGTATTGCACAATACGTATATGCCAAGTGTTCTTGTTGAAGCAGGTTTTTTGAGTAACGCTGTAGACAATAAAATGCTTCATACTACTGCAGGTCGTGATAAAATAGCAACAGGTATCTATAAGGGTGTAAAACGCTACAAAACGTTATTAGAAGAAAATGTAGGTACAGATTTATCTTTTGAAAAAGATTTGGAAACAGACTATCAAGATGAAACAAAAAGCACTTTCGATAGCTACAAAATACAAATTGCCTCTGGTAAAAATAAAGTAGCCTTAAAACCCTATAATTTCAAAGGTTTAAAAGGTGTTACTATTGCAGAAGTTCCGAATGGATATTTGTATTATTATGGCGAAACATCAGATTATGAAGCGGTAAAAAAGACTTTAGAAAAAGTAAAAAAAATAGGGTATCAATCTGCATTTATAGTCAAAAGTAAATCAAAAATAGCTAAAGATAAATTTGTAAATTCGCCCAAAGAAGACGGCTTGGTTTTTAAAGTGCAGATTACATCAGGAAGAAATAAGCTTGATACGGCGCCATCTTATTTTAATGGACTCCAAGAAATGGAGCGTGTTCCTGTTGATAATGGTTACAAATATTATTATGGAAAATTAAAAACCTATGCCGAAGCTCAAGAGTATTTGAAAGTAGCAAAATCAAAAGGGTTTAAAACTGCATTTATTGTAGCTGTAAAAAATGGAGAACGTGTCCCTTTGAGTAAAGTGTTGAAAAATTAGTTGATTTTTTTTATGCTAGTTTTATTCAAATCTAACGTCTGACATCTTAAGCCTAATCTCTAACTTCTTAGGTTTTTTCTCATAAACTTTTCAGCGAATCGATCTAAAAATCTATTGTAAGAGCGCTATTTTTGCAACATTAAAAAGTCAATCTTCTATTTCATTTTCTTAAAAAAAATGATTAATATTGCTAATTAAGTTTACACTGTTTAGTCAGCGTAATTTTTAACTAAAAATCAATAGATTGTACTGAGTATTTTCAGTATTAAAGAAAATAGAGCTATGAAAATTAAACTTTCAAGAGAAATAAAAGTTGCTTTGCTAGTCGTTACAGCCATAGGAATGATGGTGTGGGGAATGCGATACTTACAAGAGAAAGAATTATTCACAAGTTATAGAACCTATTATGCTGTTTTTGATGATGTTGCAGGCTTAGAGAAAGGCGCTGCAGTTACTATAAGTGGTCTTAAAATTGGTACCGTAGATGCGATTACTTTTAATGATGATAAAGGGCGTGTTAAGGTGACGATGGCATTAAAAGATGCTTTCAAATTTAGTGAAAGTAGTCATGTGCTTATTAACGGTGGTTTGATAGGTGGAAGTACCATAAAAATAGCACCAGATTTTACAAATACTAAAATAGCACAATCTGGATTTACTTTTCAAGGGAAATCTGAAGGAATGATGGACGCCATAAAAAGTGCAGTTGCCGACAAGCTAGAAGGCATGCAAACGCAAATAGATACATTAATGCACAATACCAATACGTTGATTGTTAATATTAATGATGTGTTAGACACCAAAACAAAACACAACATCAAACAAAGTATTGCTGAGCTCAACGCAACATTAGTACATTTTAAGCATATTTCTGTAAAAACAGATGCTTTACTTGCAGATAATAAGCTGAAACTGGATAATACCATTGCCAATACAGAAAAAATCACCAATGATTTATCAAAAATCACCAATGATTTATCGCAAACAGATTTCAATAAGACTGTTAAAGAACTTGAAGCTACAATTACAAGTTTTAAAAATATAGCTCAAAACATTGACAAAGGCGAAGGCTCTTTGGGTAAATTGATGCACGATACCAAAATGTATGATAATCTCACAGGCGCTTCTAAGCAATTGGAAGCATTGCTTGAAGATATGAAACTACACCCAAAACGCTATGTACACTTCTCTTTGTTTGGTAAAAGAGACAAAGGCTATAAAACTACAGAAACGACAACAAAATAACAATTATAATGGACTATATACCTCAAATAATATTTGCATTACTACTTGCTTACGGCGTTTGGTTTTTTGTTAATAACATAAAAAAAATAAAACGAAACATCGCTTTAGGACGTGACATTAATCGTTCAGATAATGCATCTGAGCGTTGGAAAAATATGGCACGCATTGCTTTAGGACAAAAGAAAATGGTGCGAAGACCAGTATCTGGTTTTTTACATATTATCGTTTATCTGGGGTTTATTATCATCAATATTGAAGTGTTGGAGATAGTACTCGACGGTTTGCTTGGTACACACCGTATTTTTTCGCATTATATTGGTAGTTTGTATGGTTTTTTAATCGGTACATTTGAAGTATTAGCATTGCTAGTATTAGTGGCTGTTACTATATTTTGGATACGTAGAATGGTCTTGAAAATAAAACGTTTTTGGTCAAAAGAAATGACGGGTTGGCCCAAAAATGACGCTTTGTATATCTTGTATTTTGAAATGGTGTTAATGTCATTATTTTTGATAATGAATGCTGCAGATACCCATTTTCAGGCTATGAATTCAGGTAATGTCATTAGTCAATATCTAACAGGTTTATTACCTCAGAATGCAACGACATTGCACGTGGTAGAGCGTGCTTCTTGGTGGATTCATATCACAGGAATCTTAGTTTTTCTTAACTATTTGTACTACTCAAAGCACTTGCATATTTTATTAGCATTTCCCAATACTTATTTTGCAAAGCTAACACCAAAAGGTAAATTTGATAATATCAAAGCAGTAACAGACGAAGTGCAGCTAATGCTAGATCCTACAGCAGATCCTTATGCTGCACCTCCAGAAGACGCGCCTGATCCAGAGCGTTTTGGAGCTAAAGATGTTTTTGATCTTAATTGGGTGCAATTATTGAATGCTTATACTTGTACAGAGTGCGGACGTTGTACTTCAGTATGTCCTGCTAATCTTACAGGCAAGGAACTTTCGCCACGAGCTATTATGATGAAAACGCGTGATCGTTTGGAAACGGTTGGAGATAATATTGATAAAAATGGCACTTTTCAAGATGATGGAAAATCGTTACTAGACCTTGTCAGTAAAGAGGAAATATGGGCTTGTACTTCTTGCAATGCTTGTGTAGAAGAATGTCCTGTAAATATTGATCCTTTATCTATTATTGTAAATTTACGTCAATATTTGGTAATGGAAGAATCTGCAGCACCGCAAGAATTGAATGCTATGATGACTAATATAGAAAATAATGGCGCGCCTTGGCAATACAATCAAATGGATCGTTTGAATTGGAAAGATGAGTAAAAACAAGAAAAGTTATGGCAAAAGCATTTAAAACATTACGTAACGATAAAGGAGATTTGATAAGTCCTATCCTCAAAGATGGTGTTAAAAATTATCTTATCGATATAGACGGAACTATCTGTGAAGATATACCCAATGAAGAGCCAGAGCGTATGCTTACAGCAGAACTCTATCCAGATGCTTTGCACACACTCAATAGTTGGTATGATGAAGGACATATTATTTTCTTTTTTACATCGCGTACAGAAGCACATCGTGAATATACCGAAACTTGGCTAAAGAAACACGGTTTCAAATACCATGGCATTTTGTTTGGTAAGCCACGAGGGGGAAACTACCATTGGATTGACAATCATTTGGTTAAAGCTACACGTTACCGAGGAAAATTTACCGATTTAATAGAAAAAGAGGTAAAGATAGAAGTCTTTGATGATGGAAAGCATGATTAGAGTTTTTTTTAAAGTGTTGTAACAAAATAATAAAAAATACTCTAACTATTTTAGATTACTTTAATTTGCAAATACTCAATAAAATTATTAATGAAATACAGAATACAAATAACGAAACCTTGTAATGAAAAATGGAATGAAATGACACCAACTGAAAAAGGTGCATTTTGTTCCAAATGCAAAAAAGAAATTTTTGATTTTACAAACACTTCCAATTATCAAATTGCTAAACTATTGGACAATAATCAAAACCTATGTGGAAAGTTTAAACCCGAGCAATTAAATACAGATATATTGTCTTCAGAGAATATGAGATACACAAAGAAAGGACTGTTTTTTGGGTTGTCAGCTTTGCTGTCATTAACTATGCCTGTTTTTGGTCAAAGCAGTACGCAAAAGGTATTTAAAACTGAACAAGCTGAGCTGTTGAATAATAAGCTTGTCAACACAAAACAATTGACTGATTCGATACAGCTAAAAGGTAATATTTCGGATGACTTAGGTGGGTTGCCTGCTGTAAGTGTTTTTATAAAAGGCTATCCTTATAAAACTGAAACTGATTTTGATGGAAATTTTTCGTTAACAATTGATAAAAAATTACTAAAATACAATTTGACACTTGTCATTTCAGCTACTGGACTTTACACAAAAGAAATAGCAATCAATGAAAATACTGAATTTTTGAATGTAATAATGAAAGAAGAACCTGAAATATTAGGCGGTGTAGGTATAATTGTTACCAAAAAAAAGAATATCTTTAGAAGAATTGGTAATTTGTTTAGAAAAAAAAGATAAAATCACTTCATTTGCTAGCAAGTAATATAAAGGGCAGAAAGAAAATGATACTAGCGCTAAAAGCGATCAAATCTAATTAATTAGGCAATATTTTCCATTTTATATCCTTGTCTTTCAGCCAGATGTTATCAATATTTTTAAATTTTTTACTGATATAAATGTCCGCAAGATATGGGTTCTCTCTTAGGTCAACATATTCTAAAATATCAGGACGTTTATTATTGAGATCAAAAGATTGGAGTTTGTTATTTGGGCAACTTATTTCTTTGAGTAATTTATTATTATTGACATCTAAAACTGCTATCTTGTTGAATGCGCAATATAATGTTAAAAGTTTACTGCAATGTGACACATCTAGTTTTTCTAAATAATTATTAGCGCAGTCGAGATGTAGTAAACTACTGTTAGAAATAAGATTTAATTTCTTTAGTTTATTGTCTTTACAAGATAGTTTAATGAGATTTGTGTTGCCGTAAACATCCAGAATTTTGAGTAAATTATTATTGCATAACACCTCGATTAAATTGGTATTATTTCCTTGGGGTGATTTCCTTTAGTTGATTGAATTTGCATTGAAGGTATTCGAGTTCATTGTTATTTGTCAAATCTAGTTCAGCGAGTGTGTTATTGTTGATAAGTAGTTTTTTTAATTTTTGATTATTAGATAAATCTAATTTTCGAATAAGATTATTACTGCATTTAAGTGTTCTTAATTCAGTATTATTTTCTAATGCTATTTTTGTTATTAGAACAATCGAGGTATGTTAACGAAGTGTTGAAATATAGATTTAATGAAGTGAGTTTATTATTGTTAAAGAGTAATTGTCTCAGATTAGCATTGTTACTTAAATCAACTTTTTTTATTAAGTTTCCAGAACAAATCAATCGTTCTAAATTAATAAAATCTTCTAATCCTTTTAGATTTGATATTTTTTTAAAGCTAATATTGAGTGATTTAATACTTGAAATACTATTGGTAGGGATTTTTCCATCAGGATTACCATTATCATAACCTAATTCAATAAGTGCTTTTTCAAAATTTGCATCAGGGATATTAGTAAATTGCCCAAAACAATTAAATGATATGAAATAAATAATAAAAAATAAAACCCGCATAAGCTTTTCTAATAATTAAAAATACAAATAAAATGCCATAGGTTTTGATTTAGCAAATTTAACTTATTTTCAAATAAAAGCTAATAAATAAACAATAAATTGTTATTATTTTTAATTTTTAATAAAATAATGCAAGAATTTTTATGAAAATGATAAAAAATCTATAACTGTAATTCTTTTACTATCAGGTATGAATGGTATTTAGTGCTTGCTATTCTCATATGGATAAATAGCAGTAAATAAACATCTTATTTTCCCCAACGCATTGGCAAGATTCCCTTGTAATTTCATAATTTTTTTTTACTGTGATACAGTAATAATAACACAAGCAAATCTCTCATTTTTTTATTGATGTCTTTCTATTTTTTTAGTATTGAAGGGTGTCCATTTATTACTTCTTCATTAGCTTTTACTTTTCACCTGTATTGATTTATGAACTTTTGAAATAAAGAAATATGTTTTTTGAAATCTGAATTTGGATTGTACAAAATTAATTTTATTTCAAAAAAAAATAACAGAAACAGATTTAATCATTAGATTTTAATTAAATTTGCTAGGATATACTAAATAAGAATAATTGAAGTATTTGTTGCTTCTTTTAAATGTTTGGTAATATTATAATTAATACAAATTAAATTTTAGAATATATGAATGTTCCTACTATGGCAGAAATGCTAGCGTCAAATAAAACTCCAGAAGTGTTGTTTTGGGTTGGTTGCGCAGGAAGTTATGATGATAGAGCCAAGAAAATCACGAAAGCATTTGTAAAATTATTACAAAAAGCGCAAGTGTCTTTTGCGGTTTTAGGCACCGAAGAAAGTTGTACTGGAGATCCTGCCAAACGCGCAGGAAATGAATTTCTCTTTCAAATGCAAGCCATAGCCAATATTGAAGTGCTCAATGCTTACGAAGTGAAACGCATTGTTACCGCTTGCCCACATTGTTATAATACCATAAAAAATGAATATCCAGAATTAGGAGGTAAGTATGAAGTAGTACATCACACCGAGTTTCTGCAAGCACTTCTTGAAGAAGGACGTATTACAATAGCAGGTGGCGCCTTTAAAGGGAAACGCATTACTTTTCACGACCCTTGTTATCTTGGTCGTGCCAATGATGTTTATGAAGCGCCTCGGGAGTTGCTTCAAAAACTGGAAGCAGAAATAGTTGAAATGAAACACTGTAAATCCAATGGTTTATGCTGTGGTGCAGGTGGCGCTCAAATGTTTAAAGATGCCGAAAAAGGGGACAAAGAAATATTTGTTGCTCGTACCGAAGAAGCGCTTGAAACAAAAGCAGATATTGTAGCTACAGGCTGCCCGTTTTGTAATACAATGATTACTGATGGTGTAAAAAACAAAGAAAAAGAAGGTTCTGTTCAAGTACTTGATATAGCAGAATTACTCGCTAATGCAAATGATTTATAATATGAAATATTTAGTGATATTAATAGGTGTAGCTTTTACTTTTTTGGCTTGTAACAGTGGTAAAAATGTAGCTAAAGATTCTGGACTGACAACAGCACAAAAAGAATTAGAAGGGCTAAAAAAAGCAATGCCAAATCTACCAGCTTGTGTTTTTGATAAAATAGCAGAATTTCAGAAAACCGAAAAGGCAAATCCGCCAAGAGCAGTTTATAAATATGATTATAAAGGAAGTACTGTCTACTATATCACAGCGCCTTGCTGCGATATATACCCAGAACTCTTTGATGCAGATTGCAATTTACTTTGTGCTCCAGATGGTGGTTTTACAGGAAAAGGCGATGGTAAATGTGTAGATTTTCACAAACTAAAATCAAATGAAAAATTAATTTGGAAAGACAATAGAAAATAATGATAAAAGATAAAAATGAATTATCAGGAGAATCACGTGTGTGGATTTTTCCTTCGAGTAGAAAACTAAGCCCTGAAGAACAGACTGTGATAAGTGAAACACTAACAACTTTTTTGTCCGATTGGCGTAGTCACGATGCCGATATGATTGCTGCATTTGAGTTTGTGTACGACCGCTTTATTATTGTCTATCTCGATGAAACTCAAAACGAAGTGAGTGGCTGCGGTATAGATAAACTAACTGCCATATTTCTAAAGTTCCAAGAACAGTTTGATATTGAATTATTAGATAAAATGAACGTAACCTTTAAACAAGGTGAATATATACAATACCAACCTTTGATTAAATTTAGAAAATTGGTTAAAGATGGTTCTGTGTCTAAAAAAACAATCGTTTTTAATAATCTTGTAAATACAAAATCTGAATTTGAAGCTGCTTGGGAAATACCAGCCGAAATGAGTTGGCATAACCGTTATTTCAAAAAATAGAAATTCTCCCTTAAAGACAAAAAACACACATGCGAAACCTACTTACACTAAGTTTTTTTATACTAGTACTTTTTAATACTGTTTATGCGCAAACACCTCAAGCACTGCTCAAAGGTGATTATGAAACCCAAGAACATTGGGTAGACAGTGTGTATACTAAACTCTCTACAGAAGAGCGTATCGGGCAATTGTTTATGGTTGCGGCATATTCTAATAAAGGAGAAGAAGAAATTGATAAGATAACAACACTTATTTCAAAAAATAAAGTTGGAGGTTTGATTTTTTTTCAAGGAGGGCCTATGCGTCAAGCCGAGTTGACTAATAAATATCAAGCCTTGAGCCAAGTGCCACTACTCATAGCACAAGATGCAGAATGGGGACTTGCTATGCGTTTGGACAGTACGTATCGTTTTCCTTGGAACATGACTTTGGGAGCTATAAAAGATACTAAACTCATTCAAAAAGTAGGAGAGCAGTTGGGGAAACACTGTAATGCACTTGGTGTACATATTAATTTTGCTCCAGTGGTAGATATCAATACAAATCCTATAAACCCTATTATAGGGAACCGTTCTTATGGAGAGAACAAAGAAAATGTAACCAACAAAGCTATTGCTTTTTCCGAAGGAATGCAGGCTTATAATGTTTTGGCTTGTGCCAAGCATTTTCCAGGTCATGGAGATACTTCGCAAGATTCTCATAAGACATTACCACGTGTTGATTTCTCTTTTGATCGTATTTGGAAAACCGAATTATATCCTTATCGTGAACTCTTTGACAAAGGTCTTGGAAGTGTGATGATAGCGCATCTGAATGTGCCAGCTCTGACTTTGTTTGATGGTGTGCCAACATCTATTTCTAAACGTGTGGTCACCGATTTATTGCAAACAAAAATGGGTTTCAATGGCTTGGTTTTTACCGATGCATTAACAATGAAAGGCGCAGCAAATTTTGATGAAGATGGCGCGATAGACTTAGCAGCTTTTCTAGCAGGAGCAGATGTGTTATTGATGCCTAATGATGTTCAAAAAGGAATAGATCATCTTAAAAGTGCCTATAAAAACCATTATTTTGATGCGAAACGATTAGCGTATTCTGTAAAGAAAATACTACGAGCTAAATACTGGGCAGGATTAAATAATTATAAACCGATAGTATTAGATTCGGTTAATAATTTATTGCACACCAAAGACAATCAAATAGTGTATCGTCAGTTGGTAGAAGCTTCTCTGACTACTATAAAAAATAGCGATTCACTAGTACCTATAAAACATTTAGAAAAACAAAAAATAGCATATTACCATCTTGGTAATGATGTAGGAGATACTTTTTATCAGTATTTAAATAAATATGCTGATGTTACGTATCTCAAAACTAAAGACTCAACAGCATTAATTAAATCATTGGCAAACTATACTACAGTTATTGTAGGTCATCATAAAGATACCTCAAACCCTTGGAAAAGTTACCATTTTTCTGATGATGATAAAGAGTTGCTTGCATTAATAGCAAAACATACTAATGTAATACTAGTTAATTTTACGAGTCCTTATGCATTGAATGAAGTAGATACTTCTCATTTCAAAACGATTATTGAAGCCTATCAAAATGATAAATTGGTTCAAGAAACCGTACCGCAACTTATATTTGGAGCGATAGATGGCAAAGGAGTGTTGCCCGTTTCTATAGGAAAAACCTACCAAGCAGGCTTTGGCTTAACGATTAAAAATATAAAACGCCTTGGTTATGCCACACCTGAATTTGTAGGCATGAGCTCAGACACATTAAAGCAAATAGATAGTATTGCAAGACGTGTTATTAATAAAAAAATGGCGCCAGGCATGCAGTTTTTGGTTGCTAAAGATGGGCGAATTGTTTACCATAAAACCTATGGGTATTTTACTTACGATAAAAAACAAAAAGTAAAAGGAACGGATATCTATGACTTGGCTTCGGTTACCAAAATATTAGGAGCAATGCCGATGATTCTCAAAGCTTATGATGATGGAAAATACACGATAGCTGATAGGATGGATAAACTCTTCCCTGTGCTTGTAGGAAGTAATAAAGATACCGTGACCATTAAACAAGCCTTATCGCATTATGGACGCCTAAAACCTTGGATTCCTTTTTATGTAGAAACCTTAGACTCTATTACTAAAAAACCGATTAAAGGGATTTATAGTAAGAAATATTCTAAAAAATACAGCTATCAAGTTGCTCGTGAAATGTATATGCGCAATGATTGGTACGATACTATTTTAAAACGTATAGCCGAAGCGCCACAGCGCATTCACTGGAAATATAAATACAGTGGCTTTCCATTTTATTTATTTAAAGATTATGTAGAAAAACAATATCATAAGCCCTTAGATAAACTTGATAACGATTTGTTTTATGCCAAAATAGGAGCCAAGACATTAGGCTACAATCCTTTGAAGCGTTTTAATAAGCAAATGATTGTTCCTACAGAAAAAGATGATTATTATAGACATCAATTACTACAGGGTTATGTGCACGATATGGGAGCAGCTATGTTTGGTGGAGTAGGAGGTAATGCTGGTTTATTTGGTAGTGCAGAAGATGTAGCCAAAATGATGCAAATGTATATGCAAAAAGGCTATTATGGTGGTAATCGTTTTTTTAGCGAAAAGACTTTTGATACATTTAATAAACGTTATTTTGAAAAAGATTCAGTACGTAGAGGTTTAGGTTTTGACAAACCCCAATTGAATCCTAAAATTACGGCTACTTGTGGCTGTGTTTCAGATGCTAGTTTTGGTCATAGTGGCTTTACAGGAACTTTTACGTGGGCAGATCCAGAGACCAATTTGGTTTATGTATTCTTATCTAATCGTGTGTATCCTGTGATGCGAAATAATAAGCTAGGAAAACAAAATATACGTACCAATGTGCAACAAATTATTCAAAATGCTATTTTACCAAAAGAGTCAAAGTAGTTAGTGTTTCAAAAATTAAAATTGGAGATTTTTTTTTGAATTAAGAGTGTTTTCTTTATTCAAAAGTAAGCTTGAACATAAGAGCCCGCGTAGCCATATAATCAATATTTGATGTCCAAGGACTGTTAATATCTGCGTCGGGAATGACTTCATTTTTAAAGTTGAAGATACCATGTATAGATGGTGTAACTTTAAAATTTGCTGTATAAAACTCGATTCCAAAGGCAAGTTCATAAAAATAACTATTTTTATTCATCCGAAATACACCTTGACTATTATCTTCTGCTAATTCTTCATTAGAATTTAAGTTTAATGCTATACCAGCACCAGCAGCCAAATAAGGACGCATATTGATGTGTCTATTCGCATTAAGTTTTATTAATAATGGAATGTTGATATAGGTTGATTTTAAATCTCTATTTCTGTCAATATCAGTTATTAAATTTTTGAATATCAGCTTACGAGTACCAAAGGCTATATTCGGTTCAAGGCGTAAGCTTAAATTTTTATTAAGATTATAATTTCCTAACACACCGACAGTAAAACCGCCTTGAGACTGTACTTCTATGTGCTCGTAAGGGGTTTTGAAACTTGTTTTAAAATCATAGTTTATAAGACCTAACGTGTAGCCATAAGAAAACTTTTGCTGATCAAACCATTGGAGGTTTTCAAACTGATTGAAAAAACCACGTTTTTGAGCAAAACTTGTGCTTGTTGATAATAAAATGAGGAAAAATACTATGATTTGTTTCTTTTTCATGCTTGTTGTTACTTTTTTGCTATATAAATAGTAGATGCTCCAAATGTTACTGGAATATCTTTCACCTCTATAAACCCATTTTTTATCAAAATATTGTTGAAAGCTTTGCCATAAGGAAAAACTTTTGCAGATTCGGGTAAATAAGTATATGCGCGCTTGTCTTTGGAGAATAAAGTGCCTATTGTAGGAATGATATAGTTAGAATAAAAACGAAATAACTGTTTCATTGGGAATTTTGTTGGTTGTGATGTTTCCAAAACAGCAAAAGTGCCTTCAGGTTTTAAGACACGGTATATTTCTTGTAATCCTTTGTCTAAATCTTCAAAATTTCGCACACCAAAACCTACAGTTATGGCGTCAAAATGATTGTCACCAAACGGGAGTTGTTCAGAATCTCCTAAAACCATTTCGATAAGATGATCGAGTTTTTTAGCTTTTACTTTTTTGATACCTACATCAAGCATGCCCTGTGAGATATCCAATCCTACGATTTTTTCAGGATTCAATTTGCTTAAAAGTATTGCAAAATCACCTGTTCCAGTAGCAATGTCTAGCAGTAATTGTGGCTTGTCTTTTGCTAAAATTTTTACTACTTTCTTCCGCCAAGAGGTGTCGATACCAAAGGTCAACACACGATTTAAAAAATCATAATTAGACGAAACATTATCAAACATTTCGGTTACTTGCTCCTTTTTGCTCTTAGTAGTGTCTTTGTATGGCGTTACTTTTTCGCTCATTACTTTTTGTTTGTATTAGCGTGCAAAGATAAGTTTTATATTAATTAACTCATTATGCATTTCGAAATTATTAAACAAAAAATTTCTATTTTGATAAAAAATCAAGTTAAGTAGAAAATCAAAATTTAGTTATCATTATTACTGAATAATTATTTTTTTTATAATTTTTTCATTATCAGTTGTGATTTTTAAATAGTAAAATCCATTACTTAAGTTACGCGTATTAATTATAGTGCTGTTGGAGTTTCCAATAGGGAAAGTTTTTATTTTCTGACCTGTCACATTATAGATTGTAGTAGCTGAAATATTTTCTTCGCTTTGTATTTTTATGTAGTCATTTGCTGGATTGGGATAAAGACTTACAGCATTTAAATGTTCTTCTTCTGTAGCTAACGGAGTTGCTAAATTAGCAAAAAAAACTATAAGCAACTTCAGAACCACCAACTGGGTCAGTTCCAAAATCTGATTTAAAACAAATTTTATCGCCATTAGGAGATGCTACGGCCATAGCAGCTTGGGCATAACTCAAAGCGCTACTAAAATGATGTCCGAAATGTTCTACTGTGTGAGAGTTATCTAACTTTACAGCTACCATCTGTGCAGATTCATCTAGTTCACTCATTGTGACGTAAGCCCATCCAGGTCTATTTGTATTTCTACAAGAAATATGTCCTGTAACACCAAAATCAGGATGGGTATTAAGAACAATTGAAGAAGCTGTTCCGTTTAATTTATGCATATAGATTGTTCCTCCTCCGTATTCTCCGTAAAATTGAACATAAACTTCATCACCATCAATGGCATACCCCAAGTCTCCGTGATTGCCATAAGGCGTTGGACGGTTTTGAAATACCATATCAGCTCTATTGTAAACTTCTACACCATTATGGCTAACACCTCCTTGATCTACGTAATAGTTGTTAGTTTCACTTAAAGAATTAGCCCAAATGATGACTACATAATCACCAGATTGCGATACTGATACCCAATCAACAAATTGAGGAAATGAAAAAGTTCCATTACCCCAAGCGCCAACAAAAGTTTTTGTAAAGTCTATTTGCAGGGTCTGTAAGTTAAAAATAATAACATCTAAATCCCCGTTTGCTTTTTTACCAGCTAAAGCAACATAATGGTCATTTTTATCTATATTTCCTTCTCCGGGACCCAATTTTATAACCTCATAACCAGGTATGTTTGCTACAATTTGTGTGTTATTGGTAGAAATTGTATGTTTTTTTACATCTCCATTTTCTCTAAAGCTCCACATAAGATCGGGGTTTGTATTCGACCAATAACTTGGATACATACTTGTTAATGGATGTATTTCTTGGTAATTTGTGGCATCATATACTTTCCAAGAAGCAATTTTATATTTTGTTTGATCAGCATTCCAAACTTGAGTTTTAGCGTATTCATGTGTTGGGTACCAAACTTGTGGATCTCCATTTCCATCGGTATAGTTATATGCTTCAGTAATTCTTGTGATTTCTATATCATTAGAAACCGAATCGTCGATTACACTTTCTCCGTAATTAGGAAGTGCTGGTGTAGTAGGAGGTGGAGTACTTTGGTATTGTATGTCATCAGGAAACTGTTGTGCATTTGTTAACTGAAATAAATTAATTATAAATATTGTGGCTAATGCTAATTTTATTTTTTTCATTTTGAAGATTTAGTGCGATTAAGTCTGTGCGTTTTATTAATAATTATTTATTGCTTTTTAAGAATTCTTGAGAAGAAATTTTAAGAACATACAAATATAATGTTTAATTATTACAAAATCGTAAATAACTTGTAATTCTACAGTGTGCGCTCCACCAGCCACTCCTTCAAATCTTCAAAATTCTCTGGAGAAACACCATGTCCTAAATTAGGGTATTCGTGATAACTAATATCACAAGCTTTTTCTTTGAATAAGGCAACGGTCTCTCTAGCTTTTGAAACAGGAAGCACTTGATCTACGGTTCCATGTGAGCTAAAAAATGGTATTGTTTTAGCAAGTTCCCATTTAATCGGTTTCTTGCTTATCGCTTCATTATGATAGCCACTAAGTGCAATAACCTGTTTTATTTTTTCTGGGTAAGTCAGTGCAAGGCTATAACTCAAAATGGCGCCTTGACTAAAACCAAGTAATGTAACTTGCTTGCTGTCAAATGTATGCTTTTCTTTTAACGATGTTATAAAATTCATTATCTTATCTCTCGAAGCAATGGCTTGCGGAATATCTGAAAATTTACCGTTTTTTGCATCAAAATCAATGGCATACCAAGCATATTGTCCAAATCCCATGCCGTATGGTGCTTGCGCTGAAATAATCAGATATTCTTTGGGTAAAGCTTCTGCAAACGAAAATAAATCTGCTTCATTGCTTCCATAACCGTGAAGCAATACAAGTAAAGGCGGATTTGCTTTTCCAACAGCTGCTTTTCGTACTAAATAGTTTAAAGCCATAGTTTTTATTTTAAAAATTTTATAATAAGCATTTCAAGGATGATAAAAAGTATAGCAAGCCCTAAAAACCATTTCCAAAGTGCCTTAATGCTATTAGCTGCTTGAATTGTTTTAAAGCTTGTAGCAAAGTTGGGCGATATCGTTACATTTTTATTGTTTTCTAATTTATTGATATCAACATACGAAGCGGTATTTTCTGCTCTATCGTAGTTGTATGCCAAATATGCTGCTGTTTTATTGGCGTTTTTTATGGTATAAATACCAGCTTCTTTCGGTTTTTCGTGTGTTTTGATAAGTACTTTGCTAGTTCCAATTTGTTGTTGCGGAATAAAAGAAAATTCGTCCTTATGAAGTGTCAATACAGCATCTTTTTTCAATGTAGTTTCTACAGAAAAGCTATTTGTTTTGCCAATGATAAAATCTTGATTTGTTGTTTGGCTATTATAAGTAGCTATGTTATAAAAAATAGGAACTATCAAAGGCGAATTTTTAAAATTACTGCTTGATTTGTCCAAGGCACTTGCCACAAAATAACAATTTCCTTTACC
>JALSVQ010000087.1 GCA_027073495.1 Flavobacteriaceae bacterium
CTTGTTAAAGAAGAAGTAACTCGAGAAGATGTTGCAGAGGTTGTAGCCAAATGGACAGGCATACCTGTAAGCAAAATGCTACAAAGTGAGCGTGAGAAATTGCTGTATCTTGAAGAAGAGTTGCACAAGCGTGTAGTTGGGCAAGATGAGGGAATCAAGGCAGTAGCTGATGCCGTAAGACGTTCTCGTGCAGGCTTACAAGATGCCAACAGACCAATTGGTTCATTCCTTTTCTTGGGGACAACAGGAGTAGGGAAGACCGAACTAGCAAAAGCCTTGGCAGCATATCTATTTGATTCGGATAAAGCGCTTACGCGCATTGACATGAGCGAATACCAAGAGAAACACGCGGTGAGTAGACTGGTAGGAGCGCCTCCAGGATATGTTGGTTATGATGAAGGCGGACAGCTCACAGAAGCTGTAAGAAGAAAACCATATTCTGTGATTTTGCTTGACGAAATAGAAAAAGCACATCCTGATACGTTCAATATTTTGCTGCAAGTACTTGATGAAGGACGTTTGACTGATAATAAAGGACGTACAGCTGATTTTAGAAATACAATAATCATTATGACTTCTAATATGGGCGCGCATATCTTGCAAGAAAAACTAGAAGGTATCGCTATGGATGAACGTAAAAAAGTAATGCAAGTTGCCGAGCAAGAAGTATTGTCATTATTAAAAAAACAAATTCGTCCAGAATTTTTGAATCGTATTGATGAAATTGTAATGTTTACTCCTTTGAACGAGGCTGAGATTAAACAAATAGTAAAAATACAATTGGATAATCTCAAACGTAAATTGGTAAAAAATAACATTACACTTCAAATCACTGACTCAGCTGTTGATTATCTTGCTAAAGTAGGTTTTGACCCACAGTTTGGTGCAAGACCAATAAAACGTGCTATTCAGCACGAAGTGCTCAATGAACTGTCAAAAGAAATATTGGCAGGAACAATCACCACCGATAGTATAGTTACTATTGATTACAGTAATAATAAATTGGTTTTTGATAATAAGTTGGTTGATTAAGGATTAAAAACGATAAGTAAAAAGAATAATTACTGTATCTACTCCTATAACTAGAATTTTGATGTGAGATAGATTAAGGAGAATATTAAAAGAAATAGCTGCTAAAGCCATAGTTTTGGTTTAGCTATTATTAAAATGGTTAATATCAAAATTAGTATTCAGCACTTATTATATATATAATTGGATATGCTATTCCTTCGCTAGTGCAAGCTGGTATTTCTGAATTAGTAGGTTCTCTAAATTTCACAAAGACTTCTGTATTATCAATTTTGTATGCATCTGGGAGGTTGACAGCATAGAATATGTTATTGAAACTATTTGAAGGAATATCTGCTACACCTTCTTTGAATTGTAATAAATAGGTGTCTCCACAATCTATACCAAGTGATAGTACTTTTGCGTTATACACTCTTT
>JALSVQ010000088.1 GCA_027073495.1 Flavobacteriaceae bacterium
ATTCATATACTATAAAAAATATGCTTGATGGCACACAAGAAACTGTTGATTTGGATGCGTTAATAAAGTGTTTGTTGTAAACTCTAAAGAATAAGATTTCTCGGCGTTTATTGCTCACTTTACAGCAGTGACAAGGTATTTTATGTTTTGATTAAATCTTGTATCTTGCAGCGAAGCGGTCTATTAGTCTTTTGCAGTCTGTTTTTCCTTGAATCGTTTGAAAAACTTTTTGATGGGTTGTGTAATAGCATCTGTATTAAACATAGCTGAATCACTTGTAGCTTTCTGCGTGAGTAATATGCCAAAAGGCAACATTACTAGTGGTGATAGCCAAGCAGCAAGTAGAGGATTCATACTACCTTTTTGCGCCATGTTTTCTGCAAATAATGCAATAAAATAATAGACCAAAAATATCAACATGGCTAGAATAAGTGGAAAGCCCATACCGCCTTTACGTATCAAAGCACCTAAGGGAGCGCCAATAAAAAATAAGACAAGACAGGCAAATGCCAGTGAAAATTTCTTGTGTAACTCTAGTTTATGTAGATTTAACCATATTATTTCGTGTGCTATTCTATTGCTGATGCTTTCTGTTTTTGATTGCTGATTTTTAAGTTTATTTTTAGCGGTTTGCAGTAAATGTATTTTATCATTTAAAGCGGTAATGTTGTCTAAAATATCATTTTTTGAGATACTGTCTAAAGCTTCCTTTTTAGTTTTTTTAATACCTAAATAGATAGTATTAGATTTTGTATTTTTAACTAATGTAGTGTCCAATTTAACATTTAATGAATCAATAGTATAATTGAGTTCGCCGATATTGAGCATATTATGACGTTGTTCATAGCGTGTTTTATCTAAATCTACGTTGTCCAAAGCAGCTACATCTATATTGATGATATGTTTTTTGAATGTAGAATACACTGCAGGCATTTCGTTTTTTTCTTTGAATGAGCGTTTTCTTTTAAAGTATTCTTCTTGATATTCGCCATCATAAAGTACTAACTGAAGTATGTTTGACCCTTTGTCATTGCGCAATTCTCCTGTTTTTGCTATGATGGTATTATAACTATTTTGATGAATAATGATATCTTTTAAAAATTGCCCATTTTCTCCAGATTTACTAGCTACTCGTATGGTATAAGCACCTATTTTGTTGAATATACCTGTTTTGATGGCTAAAGCAGGTTGTTTGAGCTGTATGTTTTTCCTTAGGTTTGTTGATTTGAAATTGGCATAAGGTATAATATTGTTTGAGAATAAAAATGTAATAAAGCTTACAATAAAAATAAGCGTAATCAAACTCTTCATAGTACGTTGCAAAGAGACTCCAGCAGATTTCATAGCTGCCAATTCATAGTGTTCCGATAGATTGCCAAAGGTCATAATGGATGCCAAGAGGATGGTCAAAGGGATAACCATGGGCATAATTTTTGGAATTTG